>VGYP01000004.1 GCA_016872955.1 Planctomycetota bacterium | reverse complement strand
CGCAAGATGGGGATCACGACCGTCGCCCTGATCGACACCGACTGCGACCCCGATCTCGTCGACCTGCCGATTCCGGGTAACGACGACTCGATCCGGTCGATCGAACTGGTGGCCTCGCGGCTGGCCGACGCGATCCTCGAGGGCAAGGCCGAGTCGGCGACGACGTCGCAGATCACCGCCGAAGGGGCCGCCGCTCCCGCCGAGGGCGACGCCAAGGCGAAGCCCCGAGCCCGGCCGATGGTCGCCAAACGGTCGGTCCCCAAGCCGGCGACCTGACAGCGCGGCCGGCCCGTCGCGCGGCGGCTTGAGCGCCCGCCCGGGTCGGGCGCGGGCTGCAGCCTCCGTCCTTCCGTCCATCACCCTAGCATCCCCGTCCGCTTCCCGATTTGGAGGAACCCATGGCCGAGATCACCGCCGCCGCCGTCATGGCGCTCAGGGAGAAGACCGGTCTGCCAATGATGGAGTGCAAGAAGGCGCTGCAGGAGTGCGGCGGCGACACCAACCAGGCGGTGGAGTGGCTCCGCAAGCAGGGCATCAAGACGCAGTCGCTGCGAGCCGACCGCGAGACCTCCTGCGGCCGGCTGGCCGTCTATGCCAACGCGGCCCGGAGCGTGGGCGCCATCATCGAACTCAAATGCGAGAGCCCGCCGGTGGCCGGCAGCCCCGACTTCAAACTGCTCTGCGAGGACATCGCCCAGACGCTCGCCCTTGGGCCCGGCGCGAAGACGCCCGCGGAACTCCTCGCTCAGAAGAGCCAGGCCCATCCCGGCAGGACCCTCGGCGAACTGAAGGACGACCTCTTCAACCGCATGCGGGAGGTGTTCGAACTGTCTCGAATCAAGCGGATCGACGCTCCCTGCGGCGGCTATGCCCATCATGACGGCACCAAGGCGGCGCTGATCGAGATCGCCGGCGGCACGTCGGCCGCCGCAGCCGAGGCCGCCAAGGACATCGCCATGCACGTCGTCGCGATGGCGCCGCAGGCGATCCGCAAGGAGGACCTCGACCCGGCGGTCGTGGAGAAGGAGCGGGAGATCCTCACCGAGGCCGCCCGCAAGGAGGGCAAGCCGGAGACCATCCTCGCCAAGATGATCGACGGGCGGCTGCGAAACTTCTTCGCCACCTGCGTGCTGCTCGAGCAGCCCTTCGTGAAGGACGAGAAGCAGACCGTCGGCAAGCTGGCGAAAGACGCCGGCATCGAGGTCACGTCGGTCGAGAACTGGAAGCTCGGCGGCTGAGGCCGGCCGCATGGACAAGACCCCGTATCGACGCGTCTTGCTCAAGCTCTCCGGCGAGAGCTTCGCTCGGGCCGGCGAGCGTGGCATCTCGATGGACGAGGTCATCCACATCGCCCGCCAGACGGTGCAGGCGACGGCCCGGGGCATCGAACTCGCCGTCGTGATCGGCGGCGGCAACATCCTGCGGGGTGGCTCCTTTACCGCCGGCAACACGGCCATCCAGCAGGCCACCGCCCACTACATGGGCATGCTGGCGACGGTCATCAACGGCCTCGCCCTCCAGGATGCGCTCGAGAGCCTTGGAGCCCAGACCCGGTTGATGACCGCGATCCGCATGGATGGCGTGGCGGAGCCGTACATCCGCCGTCGCGCCCGGCGACACCTGGAGAAGGGGCGGATTGTGATCCTGGCCGCCGGCACCGGCAGCCCGTTCGTGACCACCGACACCGCGGCGGCCCAGCGGGCCCTCGAACTCGGCGCCGACATCCTCATGAAGGCCACCCGCGTCGACGGCGTCTACTCCGACGACCCCGAGAAGAATCCGCACGCCATGCTGTTTCGAGATCTCACCTACCACCAGGTCCGCGAGCAGAACCTGCGGGTCATGGACGCGACGGCCATCTCGCAGTGCATGGAGCACGGCATGCCCATCCTGGTGTTCAACTACCGCCGTGAGGGCAACATCGAGCGGGCGGTGGCGGGCGAGAAGATTGGCACGCTGATCGGCCCGCGTCGGGCGAGTTCGGCCGACGAGGCGGAGTGAACGGGCCCCGCGCTAGGCGCCGGCGACCCGCCGCTTGCCCCGGCCCGTGCCGGCGTGCCAGAATCCGGGTTTCCGGCGGCAGGATGCCGTGCCGGATGATCTGGATGATCCGCCCCCGTTGAGAAGCCTCCCGCGATGCCGGCCGACGACATCCTGCTCGATGCCGAGGAACGCATGGAGAAGGCCGTGGATGTGTTCCGCCACGCCCTCACGGGGATCCGCACGGGCCGGGCCAACCCCGGGCTCGTCGACACGCTCAAGGTGGAGGTCTACGGCTCACCAAC
Organism: Planctomycetota bacterium; assembly: GCA_016872955.1. Classification (GTDB taxonomy): domain Bacteria; phylum Planctomycetota; class Planctomycetia; order Pirellulales; family UBA1268; genus QWPN01. Next base: position 30,948 of record VGYP01000004.1, on the reverse strand, counting down.
GCCCATTAAGGCGCTCGCCAACGTGGGGGCGCCGGAGCCCAACCAGATCGTCGTCAGGCCCTTTGACCCCGGCACCCTCAAGGACATCGAGAAGGCGCTACAGGCCAGCGGGCTGGGCTTCAACCCGCAGAGCGATGGCCGCGTAATCCGGATTGTGATCCCGCCGCTCTCGGCCGACGTCCGTCGCAAGATGTCGGCCCGGATCAAGGAGCTTGCCGAAGAGGCGCGGGTGGCGATCCGCAACGTCCGCCGCGACGCCAACAAGGCAGCCGACGGCGAGCAGAGCGGGGGCAACCTGACCGAGGACGACGCCAAGCAGTGCAAGGAAGAGGTGCAGGAGCTCACGAAGAAGCACGAGACGCTCGTGGGCGACCTGGCGAAGACGAAGGAATCCGAGGTCATGGAGGAGTGAGGCCGGCGACGGCTTCCCCCGGCCACGGAGCGTTGTGATGATCCGTGCCGACGGGCTCGTGAAGCACTTCCGTGCCGCCGATGGCACGCTCATCAAGGCGGTGGACGGCGTCAGCCTCACCGTCCACCCGGGCGAGATGGTGGGGCTCCTCGGGGCCAACGGCGTCGGCAAGACGACCACCATGCGGATGCTGGCGACGCTGCTGTCGCCGACCGCCGGCACGGCGAGCGTGGGCGGGTCGGACGTCCGCACCGACCCGCTTGGCGTCCGTCGCCGGCTGGGCTACCTGTCGGCCACCACCGGCGTTCCGGACCGGCTCACACCCGGCGAGGTGCTCGCCTCGTTCGGCCGCCTCCACGGGCTCGAGGAGACCGCGATCGCCGACCGTGTCGCCTCGCTCGTTGCCGCCCTCGGCCTGGCGAGCTGCGAACACCGCCCCTGCGGCCGACTCTCCACGGGCCAGCGGCAGCGTGTCTCCCTCGGCCGGGCGCTGGTCCACGATCCGCCCGCCCTGGTGCTCGACGAGCCGACATCGGGCCTCGACGCGGTCGGGGCCCGCGACCTGCTCGACCTGCTCGAACGAATGCGGTCCGAGGGCCGGGCCGTGCTCGTCTCCACGCACCGTCTCCACGAGATCGAGCGCCGCTGCGACCGGTTCCTGATCATCCACTCCGGCCGGATCCTGGACGAGCGGAGCCGCGACGAGCTGGCCGGTCTTACCGGCGGGCTCGAGGCCGCGTTCTTCGCGACCCTCGCCCGGGGGGACGACGCATGAGCGACCGACGGCGTTGGCGGGCGATCCGGACGGTGATGCACCGCGATCTCCTGGAGTTCGTGCGCGACCAACGGACGCTGTTCGTCACGCTGCTGATGCCGATGGCGATGTATCCGGTGCTCGCGCTGGCAAGCACGCTGGGCCTGCGGACGGCGCTCTCCGACCTGGAGGCCCGGCAGGCCCCCCGGCCCTTGGCGGTGGCCCTGTCGGGCCCCGATGCCACGGCCTTCGCCAAGCGGATCGAGACGGCCGCCCGGGGCGAGGACGGCAAACCGGACAACTGGCCGTCCGGCCTCTCGGTCAAGGTCTGCGACCCGATCGCCGCCCAGATGCTCATCGACGAGGGGGAGATGCACGCCTGGCTGCACCTGCCCGCCGGCACGGTGGCCGCCCTCGACGGCCGGGAGACTGTGCCGCTGGAGGCCCGCACCTCGGCGGTCCAACCGGTCGACGCCCGCCGGCAGGAGCACATCGTGGCCGTCGTGCAGGCCGTGGCCCGCGATGCCCGCCGCCGGCGGATCGCCGCCGAGGGACTGCCGGCGAGCGTGTTCGAGCCCGTGTCGCTGACCTTCGCGGGAGGGCCGAAGGCCGGGGGCGGGGCCTCGATGGATGGCGTTCTGCCGACCGCGGCCGGCGGCGTGTTGGTGCTGTTGGCACTGCTCACCGCGACGGGTGCCTTCTATCCCGCGATCGACGCCATTGCCGGCGAGAAGGAGCGCGGCACGATCGAGACGCTCCTGATCGCCCCCGCGAGCACGGGCGACATCGTGGCGGGCAAGTTCCTGGCCATCTGGGCCGTGGCGATCGTCACGTTGCTGGTCAACGCGCTATCGATCGCGGCCACCGCGGCCGTGCTCGTCCGGTTCATTCCCGCGGGTTTCAATCTCGGAGTCGACGCGCCGCGGGCCGCCACCGCGGCCGGCATCACACTCGTCGCCTTCCTGGGCCTGGCGGCGGTAGCGGCGGCCGTCTGCCTCGCGGTGACCAGCGGCTCTCGCAGCGGCAAGGAAGCCCAGAACACGCTCACGCCGGTGATCCTGCTCGTCAGCGGGCTCTCCGCTTCGGCGCTCCTGCCCGGCACCGGCGGCACGCCCTTCGCTGTGGTGCCCTTCGCCGGCCAGGTCGCCCTGGCGCGCGACGCGCTGGCTGGCGTCGCCGGTGGTACGCTGGCGGCCCATCTGACGATCTCGCTGGCGGCCTCGGCGGTGGTGACCTGGCTCCTGCTCCGCGCCGCGGCGACGGCCATCGCCGACGAGGAGCTCCTGTTCCGCGGACCTGATTCCGTCGGCAGCCCATTCGCGCGGCCCGCCCCCCGGCGGCGGCCAACCGCGATGCAGGGATTCGCAGTCGCCCTGATCGCCTTCGCGAGCCTCTGGTACGCCCAGGGTCTGGCGGTCGAGGACCTGGTCCTGGCCGTGCCGAGCCAGCAGGCGGCCCTGATCCTGCCGCTGGTCGCGGTCCGCCTCTGGCAGCGGGTCGACCGGCGGGAGACATTCGGGCTGCGACTGCCCGCCGGATCCCGGTGGCCGCTGGCGGCCGGCGGCGGCCTGCTCGTCGGCGCCGGGCTGTTCGTCGTCGTCGCGGCCGCGACCCTCGCCCTTCGCGGCACGCACCTGTCGGCCGCCGCGCGGGAGCTCGCTCAGCGGATCCTCGACCTGCTGCTCTCCCGACCCTGGTGGCTGGGATGGCTGCTCATCGCGGTGGTGCCGGCGATCTGCGAAGAGCTTTTCTTTCGAGGCTGGCTGTTGGCTGCCGCGGCCGGCGACGCCCCGGAACGGCGACGGGCGGTGGCGGTGGTGTTCCTGCAGGCCGCGGTGTTCGCCGCCTTCCACCTGCTGCCCGAGCGCATGCCGCAGACGTTCGCGCTGGGCGTCGCGCTGGGCTGGATGACGCTCGCGACCGGCAGCCTTTTGCCGGCAATCCTCGCCCATCTCGCCCACAACAGCGTGCCGTTGGTGCTCGCGCGTTACGCCGCCGAGGGCCACGGCAAGCGGCTGGTGGCGGGCGACGCCTCGAACCTCTCGGGCTGGCTCGTCGTTGCCGCCGCCGCGGCGACGCTGGTCGGCCTCTGCCTGCTGGCGGCCTGCCGGCGGCCGACGGCGCCGTCCGCTCCGGACGCGGTCGGCCGCCATTGACCGATGGGCCGTGGATGCACGGGTGGCGATTGCCACGCCCCGGCCCGTTGCGACGGCGTGCCATGAGCCGTTTCTTCAAACCTCGTGAGGCCTCCTCAGGCCTCTCCAAGCCGGCTGCGGAGGGCGGCCACCTCGGCCTCGAGCTCGGTGATCCGCCTCCGCAGCGACGCCGCGTCACCGCCACCGTCCGGGGCCTGCCGCGGTGTCGACTGGGCCGCGCCGAGTTCACGCCGGACCGTGTCCAGCTTTTCGGCCGGCAGCAGGCCATGGGTGAGCATGCGGCCACGGCCCGGCGGCGAAAGCCAGACGACCAGGCCCCGTTCGGCCAGGGCGTCGAGATGACCGCGGAGGGCGGGCAGATCGGCGATCTCGTCCATCCGGCTCGCCCGGCCCCGCAGGTCGCCCTCCGTCTGCTCGCCCCGGAGCAGGAGCTCGCCCAGGATCGCCACCTCCTCCTTGCCGACCGACAGCCACTCGTAGACGAGATGCCGGTAGCGTGGAATCTTGCCGCTGCCGAACACTTCGGCCACCGCACCGAGCGACTGCAGGTTGCGGATCGCCCGCATCACCTGATCCTCGTCGAGCGTCATCACCGGATCGCGGTTGCTTCTCTGGTTGCAGCCGGTGAACAGGGCGTTGAGGGAAAGCGGATACTGATCGGGGGTCGTCTTGGCCTTCTCGATCAGCACGCCGAGCACGCGCCGCTCGATCGACTCCAGCGGCCCGGGATGAGCGGACCGGTCGCCGGCGGACGTCGTGACGGACGGTGGTGGTGTCTCCATGGACCGCAGGATCGTTCTTCGGAGCCCGGGCGTCAACGGACTCAGCGACGCCGGGGCAGGATGCGGACTCCGCCGGTGGCGGGCGGCGTGAAGCCGGGCACGATCGGATGGCCGGCGAGATCCGCGATCGCCGCGGCCAGCGGCAGCGCGGTTTAGCGGGGGAGCCTGATGCCGGCCGGGGCCGACAGCCAGGGCGCTACGGTCCAGCGGAGCACGAGCCTGTCGGTGCCGCTGCCCGACACGTACTCCGCCCGTTGCACCACCCGCCCGACCATGAGGGGCAGCCGCGGCCACCCGTCACCGCCACAGGCTCACTGAAGCGGACCGCGAACGTCAGCACGGCGCCGGGCCGGTAGCTGCCGGCGACCGGCGGCACGACCCCCCGCACCGTCGGCCGCACCGTGTCGGCGGGCGGCTCGGCTGGCGGGTCCACCGGCCGGCCGGCGACGGTGAGATGCTGCCATTGGCTGGCCCGGTCCTCAGGATTGAAGACCACGTTGTTGACGATCGCCACGTTTTTGTTCGGGATCAGCTCCTCGCCCCCGGCGACGGCGGTGCCCCAGCCGCCCAGTGCCAGGGTGGCCGCGCAGCGGGCGGTGTCGCCGTCGCAGCTCCGCAACCCGTGCACGACCTCGATCACGTGGCTGCGGCTGCTGACGTTGACCAGCGTGTTGTGCGCCAGCAGGACGTTGAAGCCGCGGCGACGTCGTGCACCACGTTGTTGGTGAAGGCGATGTCATAGGTCTCGTAGTGGGGCCAGAGGCGACCATGAACTCGAAGCCCATCCCCTGGCCGGCGGTGAAGCCGCCGGTGCCGGCGTCGAAGAACTCGTTGCCGCTGATCGTCAGGGAAGCCGATCCGCCCTTGGCGTACATCGCCCAGTCACCGAACCGATGGATGCGGCTGCCGACGACGTGGCCGTACTGGACGCCCACGAAATCGATCGCGTTGTCCCAGGCCCCGGGGATGTCGGAGTTTCGATGTACACGTGGTGGCTCTGGTTGACCTTGAGCGCCTCCTGGGGCACCGCGGAGGAGGCGAGGTCGCCGGTCCCGCGGATCGTCGTGTTTCGCAGCAGGATAGAGGAGCAGGAGTCGAAGTGGACGACGTCGCCGCCGCCGGCGGTGACCTACACGCCATCGAGCGAGAAATGGTGGCAGTCGAAGATGTTGAGCGTGGGCAGCCGGGCGGTGCCGGCCCCGTCCGCCGCCCGCAGGATGACGGGTGCCGCGAACGTGCCGTGGCGTCGCTCCCGGTAGAGAGGCACGTCGGACTGCGGATAACTGCCCGCCACCAGGTTGATCCGAACACCTTGGGAAAGCGGGGTGCCGATCGGCACCCGCCGCCAGGCCTCCACGATGGTCCGGCGGGCGAGGCTTCCGTTGGTGGCCATGCAAAGCACCCCGTCCTGCCGGCCCGTGCCGCCGGCGAGACCGCCTTGCTCGGAAAACCCCATGCGCAAGGGATGACGCAAGCCCGCCCGGCCGCGGCGGCACGGTCAGCCCAGCAGGATCATCGCCAGGGCCGCCAGGCCGTCCCCCACGAGTCCGACGCCCATCCAACGGGCCACCGGGGGTCGGTCTGCCTAGCGGTAGTCGTCCCCCTTGATGGAGGCGAGCACGTGCCGGGGCTCCCACATGCCCACCAGCGTGGCCGCGATACCCAGCACGATCAACGCCGACCCGAACAGGCGGCTCTTGACCGGGGATGCGTCGAGCAGCGTGCCGTCGATGGCCAGCGCTGCCTGGCCCAGCCGCTCGATCCCGAAGCCGAGGCTGATCATCGCCAGGCTCGTGCGGATCCAGGCCAACAGCGTGCGGTCGGCCGCCTCCCGGTTCCGGTCGCGGGCCAGTTCGTTGACGAGCGACGTCGCGGCGCCGCCCTCTCGTTCGTTCATGCGCCGCTCCCCTCCTCGCCTCCGGCCGATGCCTCACTTCACCTCGACCGCTACGCTCGCCGAGTGGGCCGAGAACTCCGGGGCGTAGCGGCTCTGGATCGTCGCGAAGCCGCTCGAGGCCGTGCCCCGGTGGGCCGCCCGCAGCGAATACTCGAGGACGTGCGTGCCCCGCGGCAGCCGCTCGAAGAACATCTGCGTCGAGGCGTCGCGAATCGCGAGGTACCAGCCCGCCCCGTCGGCGAATCGCCAACCGGACAGCACGTCCACCGGCTCGGTCAGGCACGGCCGGTGATCGGCCAGTTCGAGGAACTCGTAGTCGCGGTCGCTGGTGACGACGAGCCGGACGACGAGTTCGTCGCCCACCTCGACCGCCGCGTTGCCGCCGACGGGCACGAGCTCCGGCCCCGCCTTCGTGAATCGCTTGACGAACAGCTTCTTCTCGACGGTCAGCTCCTCGCGGCCCGCGGCCGGCACCTTGGAGATGTCATCGAGGTACTGCCAGTGGACGCCGCCGAAAGCCAGGCCCTTGTCGGCCTTGGCGAGCGAGATCGACGCCAGCGCCGGGGTGATCTCGCGCCTCACGAACCGGGTCTCGAAGAAGCCCGTGCCCGCCTCCACCTTGTCGGGCACGATCTTTTCGTCCCCCACGGAGACCGTCACGAGTGCCCGGGAGCCGAGCAGGTCGTCACCGCGACCCAGCAGCGCGCCGACAGCATCGGCCGTCGCCCGGCTGCCGCTCCAGCGGCTCGTCCGCTTCCGCGAGAGCAGCCAGACCTTGAGGGCCTCGACGGCCGCCGCGTCGCCGGCGACCTCGTCGAAGGCCTCGATCATGATCGCCTGCGTGGCGATCGGGGCATGGGCCCAGCTCCACCAACCCGGGTGCGGATCCCGCCACCACATGCCCTGCCACGATTCCTTCTCGGCCCCGACCGCGACGTCGGCGTCGACCGCCCGCTGCTTGAGGCTGTCCATGATCGACCGGGCTGTCTCCTTGTCGCCGGATCGCGACAGGGCGATCGCGAGCTGGCCCTGGGAGAGCCGGGGGTCGATCTTCATCCACGACTTCCGCGCTACGGCGAAGGCCCAGCGGATCGCCTCCTCCGCCTCACCCTGCGGCGGTGCATCGGCCGGGAAGAAGCTCCGGGCGTAGAGGGCGCAGACGCCGATCGGGGTCAGGACGACGTCGTCCTCCTTCTCCTTCCACAACGCCAGGACACGCCGCCGCTCCTCCACCAGCCGCCCGTCGAGCCAGGGAATCGCCCGCAGAGCCGGCTGGACGTCGACGTCGACCCCCGCGGCCCGCAGCCTGCCGAAGCCGGCCACGATCCCGAGCGTCACCGAGTCGCAGGTCTTCCCGCCCGGAAACCAGGGCCAGCCGCCGTCGCCGCTGCGGAGGCTCTCCAGCCGCTCAAGGACGGCCCGGGCCTCGTTCGCGGCCCGGTTGGCGTCGAACAGCAGCGCGATCCGCGCCCGCGACTCCCGCTCGTCGACCGCGTCGCGCACCCAGGGCGTCTCGGCGAGCAGCGTCTTGACGAGGTCCGTGTTCTTCTCGAGCGGGCTCTCCAGGGCGTCGGTTCCCTTCCACTGCTCGAAGACCCCCGCGATCCGCGGGTCGCTCGTGGCGAGGTGCCGGGCCAGCATGTTGGCAGAGAGCCTCGTGAACAGGGTCTCGGTGCTCTCGTCGGCCTGCTCCATGATCACGGGCAGCGCAAGCACGGCGTACCAGGCGGGATTGGAGGCCGCCTGCACGACAAGCGACTGGCTGACGATGTCGGTGCCGGCGCTCGCGGCGAGCCGCTCGAGCGATACCGCCCGCTGGCCCGGCCCGCGGATCGTGATCGGGATCGTCTCGGTGACAGGCACCCGCCGCGGCAACACCGGCAGGAACGCCTCCTCACCGTCGGCCGCCTTGCCGGCCACGCCGGTGACGAGGTACCGAAGCACCTCGGTGCCATCGGCCACCTTGACCGTGAATACGATGGGCTGCGACTCGCCGGCGGCGATGTCGAAGGCCTGGCTCGTGTCGCCCACGATCAGGCCGCTGCAGTCCTCGTCGGTGCGGGCGTCGGTGAGCGCGAAGCGGACCGTGCCCGTGAGCCGTCCGGTGGAGGTGTTACTGACCTTGACCGGGATCCGCACGACGTCCCCCTCGCGGAGAAACCGCGGCACGAGCGGCTCCACCATCAGGTCTTTGGCGGAGATGCAGGTGTCCTCGAGCGTGCCGCTTCGCAGGGCGGCGTCATGGGCGAGGCCCCTGAACCGCCAGGTGGTGAGGGTGTCGGGAAGCGTGAACTCGATCGTGACGATCCCGTCGGCACCGCTCGAGAGCGTGGGCAGGAAAAACGCGGTCTCGACGAGGTTCTTGCGGGGCGGGGGGGCGGCGGGCGAACCCTCGCCCGGCCCAACACCTTGGCCGGCCTCATCCCCCAACGCGGCCTTGTCGGCCCGGGCTTCCAGGGCCGGCGCGGTGTTTCGTATCCTGTCCTCTATGGCCATCGGCTTGGCCGCACGGGGGAAGCCCATGGGTATCGCATCGGCGGCCGCCATCGCGGCCAGCTCGACCCCGCCGCGGAGCATCCGGCGGCCGCCGAAGCCCCCGCCGCCGTGCGGCGTGCCGAAGGGCGGGCGAAACTCCCGAAAGGTCATCTGCGGCACGTCCCGATAGACCTGGGCGAAGTTGCCCAGGAGGTGATGAAAAGGTTCGGGGACGTTCGTGAATGAGTATTCCGTCCAGGCCGACTCCCGGCGAAACAATCCCGTCAGGCCAGCGCCGGGCCAGACATGGGCCGCGAGCGCATCGAGCGACTGGTCGTAGAGCAGGGCGAGCATCTCGGCGGCCTGCGGCGACGCGGGCCCCGCCACGGGGTCGTCGAGGCTCGTGATCCTGGCCCGCCACACCTCCTTGGCGGCCGGCTGCGTCCGCCGCGTGAAGCGTTCCCAGGAGATCGCCAGTCGCTTGTCGGTCCAGGGCACGTCGACCGTCTGGCTGCGGACGTGGAGCCGGCCGTCGCGGACCAGCCAGGCGGTGACCGTGAATCCTCCACGATTGAACTCGGCGGCCCGGACGGAGACGGGCCACTGCGTGCGGCCCTGCGCGGTCCAGAACCGCTCGAGGATCCTGCCCGACTGGGAAATCTCCACGAGCACCCGTCCCGCGTCGTAGCCCGTGCCCACGATCGCCGAAAACTCGTCGCCCGGCGGCACCGTCGTCCGCTCGGCCTTCATCACGAAGGGCCGTTTCACGCCGTAGGTCTTCGCTTCGGGATCGATGACCTCGATGACCGTCGTCGCCTTGACGGCCGGCACGTCGCCGGCCACCGGGACGGTGAACGTGGCCCGGTAGATGCCCGCCGGCAGGCTGGCCGTCGCCACCCGTCTACCGGTCGCCTCGTCGGTCTTCACCTGCTCCTCGAGGACGGCCTCGCCGACGGCCCAGGTCTCGGGATCGGCGGGCAGGGGCCGGGGCGGCGGCGCGGGGATGCGTTGAACGCCACCGCGGCGGCGCGGCGGCATGATCGGCCCGTTCCCGAGCAGGTCGCCCCGGTCGACCGCCTCGGGCTGGACCAGCCTGTGGACCGTGAGCGTGCCGGCTGCCTGCCGGGGCTTGCCGTCGAGCGTGGTCGTCGCAACGTCGATCGCGACCGCCGCCGGCTCCCCCTTCTTCTCCGCCTGCCACTGGTCGACGGCGACCGTCGCCTCGACCTCGGTGTAGCCGACGCTGATGCTCCGCTCGTCGCTCCGCGTCTCCCCGCCCGGATCGGTGACGTCGGCCACGACGCGGAAGGTGAACACGGGCAACGATTCCTTCGGCACCGCGCGGTCGGGCCGGGCCGGGAAGGTGATTGTGAAGGCGCCCGCGGCGTCGGTCCTGGCCGTGCCGCGGGCGATCCGCTGCGCTCCGCCGTCGAAGGGCAGCCAGGGAAAGAAGCAGCGGCACCAGATCGGGAACCGCACGGCCCGCTCGACCCGCCAGCGGACCGTGGCGTCGGCCACGGGCAGTCCCGTGTAGGTGGTGGCCTTGCCCGTGAGCGAGGCCTCGGCACCCAACGCCGCGCTCCGGTCGGGGGCGGCGAGCGCCACCTGGAACTTGGGACGCTTGTACTCCTCGACGCGGACGCCCGTCCCGGACTGCGTGCCGCCCCCCTGCGCCACGATCGACCACTGGCCGGGCAGGCAACCGGCAGGAATGAGGAAGTTGCCGTGGAAGGAGCCGCGGGCGTTGGTCTCGTGTCGGGCCTTGGCCATCTCCCGGCCGTTGGCATCGCGAAGCACCACGTCCACGGGCAGGCCGGCGACCGCGGCGTAGGTCGCCCGCTGCTGGTGGCCCGCACAGACGATGCCCTTGTAGAACACGATCTGCCCCGGCCGGTGGATGCCGCGATCGGTGACGAGCACGATCGACTTCACCTCGTCGGGCATCAGGTTGGGCCAGACGTTCGTCGAGCCGGACGTGGCCACCTGGTCGCGGCCCGCGATCGTTGCCCGGGCGACCACGACCAGTTCACGCCCCTGCTCGGCTTCGATCTCGAACCGACCGTCGGCGTCGGTCTTGATGGCGGCCCCCTCGTCGAAGCCCTGCCGGCCTCCCTGATGCTGCCGCATCCAGACGCGCGCGTCCGCGGCCGCCACCGGCTCGCCGCTGGCCAGGTCGACGACGTGGCCGGCGAGGGCGGCCGAACCGGCTGGCCGCTGGATGGGCCGCCCCCGACCACGGACGGCGGGAGCGGGTGGTCCGCCCGCGGCATCGCGGCCGAAGGCCGGGCGCTGCTGTTCCATCACGATCGCCAGCCGCGTCACCCAAACCAGCGTTACGGCGACCACGTTGTCGTCGCCGCCGAAGTCGGGCTTCTGGCTGGCGAGCACCCAGTAGGCTCCGGGCTCGAGATTGGCAGCGCCGAGCGGTCCATCCGCGGGCACGTCCTCGTGCCGCTGCTCAAACTCGGCCGTGGCAGGCAGGTCGATCGCCTGCTCGCGCACCGGCGGCAGCGCGAGGATCGCGGCCCGATCCTGGTCGTCGAGCCAGCCGGAGTGGGGCTTGCCGGCCCTGAGGCGCCCGAACCAGTCGGCCTTGCAGAGGCGGAGATGCACGCGGGCGATATTGCGGTAGCTCACGCGGATGCCCGGGAAGGGAGCCGCCCAAACGCGTTCCGTCGCGAGCGACAGTTCCTTGGCCTCGATCTGGGCGACCAGGTTCGCGCACTGGGCTCCGCCATGGCTCTTGGGGTGGGCGGCCGCGGCCCGCGCGGCGATCGCCCGGGCCTCGACCAGGTCACCCCGCTGCTGGACGACACCCGCCAGGTGGAAGGCGGCGAGGGCCGCCGTCTCGTGGTCGCCGGCCCGCTCGATGAAGGCCCGTAGGGCGGCCTCCTTGCGGTCGTCGAGACCCTCGCCCACAGCCGCTCCGGCGGCCCACAGGATCCGGTCGAGATCGGCCGAGAAGACCGCTGCGGGATCGGCGTCGCCGCGATGGAACTCGAGCAGCCCGCGAAACAGAGCGGCCGCCTCGATCAGCGGCGAGTCGCTGTCGGTGACGGCCTCGTCGGCTTCGGGCTTCCATGCCAGGAACTCCTCCCGCGTGCCGAGCGCCGGCGAGGCGACGTCGAGCTCGAAGGCATCCTCCGGCTTGACGAGCCCGCGTTCACCCGAGGCCGCGAACTCAAGGGCGTCGCGGGCCACCACGTCCCAGACCGTCGGCCGGTAGGCGTCGGGCATCGAGCCCTTGTCGAGGATGGCATCCCAGTCGGCGACCCGCAGCGCCTGCAGCGACTTTCGGGCCGGGCTGCCGGCGGCACCGACGGCGGCGGCGAACCGGGCCCTGATCTCGGCGACGATCGTCGGCAGATCCCATTCCGCGAGCCTCGCGAGATCCTTGCCGTCGGCCCCCCCTTGGGTCCGCTGCCGGTACCGCCACTGGTTCTGCTGGTAGAAGCCCCAGGTCCAGTTGGCACGGATCGCCTCCAGCACGCCCCGCGTCTCGGCCGGCACCCTGGCGATCTCGGCGGCGAGCCGGATCACCCGCTCCGGGTCGTCGGCCGGACGGTCGCCCGTCTCCGCCACCACCCGCATGGCGATCGCCCGCGCCGCCTCCGCCCAGGCCTGCTCGGTAATCGCCCCCTGCTCCACGCCGGCCAGTGCCGCCAGGGCCGACTTCGGTTTGCCCTCGTCAAAGGCCTGCTGGACATTCTTCCAGGCCTCGGCACGCGGGCCCGCGGGCGGATCCTCTCCTCGTGACTGCCGGCTCATATCAGCCCCCACCAGGACCACAGCCACCAATCCGGCCGCCGCCCACCATGCCGCGCCGACACGCTTCCCGAAGGACCCGATCATGGTCGTCAGCTCCGACGCCGAGATTCCGGGGGTCCAGCGGACCCGCCAGGTGGGCAGTCTACGTCGCACGTGCCCTTGGAAGTGCCCCCACCGGCGAAAGTTCCCGGGCGAGTCCGGCGATCGCACTTCGCGTCAGGACTTCGGAGGCCCCGGCTCGCGGCCGAGCATGGCCTCGAGTTCCCTCTCGAGTGCCTTGAGCTGCTTGGCGGCGGACGGCAGGACGTGCGGCTGACACCAGTTCTTGTACTGCTGACGCCGGGCCTTGTTCTCGGAGGCGATCGTCCGCTTCTTCAGACACTCCGGACAGGTCTGCTCGATGAACTTCTCGAACAGCGCCTCATCCTCCCTCGTGAGCGGCTGCCGGTCCGTAATGCTGCCATCGGCCGCGGCCGCCTTGAAGGGATCGGGCCACGGAAAGAGAACGGGCTTGCCATCCGCGCCACGGCCCGGGCAGTCGGGATTGTCACACTGCCACGCCGGCCAGGCGAGTTTGCCCCCCTCGACCACGATCACGCGATCGGGATTCATCGGCCGCGTGAATCGCCGCCCATCCTCCGTGATGAAGAGCGTGTCGACCCGGAGCCGGTCCTGAAACACGTCCTCACGCGAGCGGGGACGCGTCGACCTGCTGCCACAGCCGACAAGCATGACCGCCAGCAGCGACACCGCGGCGACGATCCGTCCGCCCCGCGTCGCCCGCACGTCGTCCCCAGCCACCGCCGTCTCGCCACGCATCACGGACATCGCAGGTTCGACATGTCGAGGGCCTGCCTGCTCACACCGCAATCGGAAGTCCACTCGATCACGAGGTAGTCGTGGCTCCAGCGGTCGTTGTCGAACCGCACCTCGATCGGATGCCAGCCCGGCGACAGCACGAAGGGCTGGCCGGTCGCCCACCCGCAGCAGTAGCGGTAGAAGACCTGCTTGCCGGCGATGTCGACCCAGCAGTTGTCGTCGTGCATTACGTGCATCACATAGTTGCCCGAGCAAGGGGCATACACGAAGCCCCGCCAGCGCCCTTGAAACGCGCAGTCGGGCCAGCCGTTGCCGTTGCGATCCTCATAATATCGCTTGTCCGGAAACGGATACGGACCGGACGTGCTGTAGCCGTCCGCCGAGCCGAACGGGCTGCTGAGCGACTTGTCGACCCGGACGATGTCGGGCGGGCCACCCTTGGGCCTCGCCCACGCTGTGTCCGACCAATACTCGGCGATCAGCCCGCCACGGGCACAGTCGGGGTGCAGATCGCCTCGGCAACCTAGTTCCGGTTTCCAGAGACGATTGGTGATCTCGGCCCCGACGACCGGGTCGTAGGGATCGAGTGCCGTCGGATTCATCCGTTGCACGCTGCCGTCGAAGAACAGCACGTTCACCTCGCCGAAGTGCCGCGGCGGCATCGCGGCCACCCAGGCACTTCGCTCGGAGTTGGTCCACCGCAACTCCGGCTCCAGCGCGTCGGCGAGCACGACCTTGCTTGAGTCTTTGGTGAACCGCTCGACGCACATGTTCGCCCCATACGACTGGGCGGCCTTGGTGGAAGATTTGTCGAGCTGCGCCGTCGGGCACGAGTAGACATCGAGGCTGCCGTCGAGGAAGGCTCCCATATCCTTCATGAAGACGTCCCAGCGGGGCGGTTTCTCGAACCGCGTCACGTAGTTGTGCAACGCCACGCCGAGCTGCCGCTGGTTGTTGCCGCACGTGGAGATGCGGGCCAGCTCGCGGGCCGACTGCACGCCCGGCAGGAGCAGGCCGATCAGGACCGCGATGATGACGACCACCACCAGCACTTCGATGAGCGTCATCCCCCGCTTCAGGCTCGACATAATGAACACTCCTCTAAAAGACCATCGCCACCCGCCGCGACCGGCCCCACTGCCACAGGGGGACCCCACCGCCGCCCCGATATCGACAAATCTGTACCGATTTGCCGCGGGCACCGCAACGCAAACCATCGCCCTACTCGCGGAATTCCTCCGCCACACTCTGATTCTTATAGATGGGCAGGTGGCGGTAATAAACCTCGAGAATCATCGCGGCCAGCGACGTGCAATAGAGCCGACCCGCCGCATGAGCACCATGCCCCCCATCGACGCCCTTGTACCAACTGCCGGTCTCGTGGTCCTTGTCGGCCTGCAACTTGAGCAGCATGCCCTTCATCTTATCGTTCCAGGCGATCCACATATCGCCTTCCATGTGGTGCATGATCTGCGTGGCGTAGTAGTCATAATAGAGATCGTCGTTCGGCCCCATCTTCGCGAGCCGGGCCGCGCCATCCTGCAAACCGGGGTGATCCTTCTTCCAGCCCAGATACATCCGGCAGAGGAGTCCGACGGCCGAAGTTCCCGGCCTGTTGTCGGGCCCTGTGTAGCCGTACGTCGCTCCAGAGTCGGACTGCACCGAATCGAGAAACTCGACGGCCTTCTTGACCGTCAGCGGGTTGACCTGGAGGTACGCCATGTTGCCGCTCTTGAGGGCCATGATCTGCCAGCCCACGGCCGACGTGTCGCCAGGCTGCCGCGGCGAATACCGCCAGCCACCACCATGTGGATCCTGGGCGTTCATGATGAAGTTCAGGACGGCCTGCGTGGGGACGGCGAGCCGGCTGTCCTGCGTCATCGCATAGCACTCGGAGAGGGCGATACCCGCGAGCCCCTGGGAGTAGAGGCTACCGCCGCCGTCGTAGGCCTGGCCCTTGCCGGCGACCGCCATCTTCACCAGGAACCCGATACCTCCCTCGACCTGCTTTTTGTAGGGACCTTCCGTGTGCGTGTAGCCCCGGCCGAGGAACGGCAGTAGCGCCATCGCCGTGGCGGCACAGCGATCATCGGCCTTTCCGACGCCTGAGTGGGTGCACTGACCGTTGCAACTCGGGCACTTGGCCACGTCGAATGACCACCCGCCGTCCGGCATCTGGTGGTTTGCGATCCACTTGAGCGCTCGGTCAACCGCCTGCTCGGTGTCGGCACCGCCGCCGCCCGCCGCCGCAAGTCGCCCGGCATTGGCCCGCCCACCGAGACCGCCACCAGTGCCGCCGATGGCGCCGATCGTCGACATCATGTCGGACGCCGGCGCCGTCTCGCTGCCGAAGTCGTTGAGTTCAACGGAGAGTGCCGCGGCATCAACGTCGTCCGCGAGCGACGTGACTTCGACCGGCGTCACCGCCACTTCGGTGACCACCACGTCGGCCACCGCGTCGGACGTGTCCTGCGAGGTCTCCGGGGCTTCTTCTTCTTCGATCTCGCTGAACTCCTCCTCGACGTCGGAGGGCCCCGAGGTGATGACCGTGGGAATCTCCGTCTGCACGGCCTCGCCGGCGACCAACGCCATCGCGAGCAGCGCGATGATGTGGAAGAGCATGCTGATCGCCCAGGCCGGCATCGCCGATACCATGCCGACGGAGGGCGGGCGGTCGTCCTGCCCGTGCCCATCGTCTTCCTCCGGCTCGGCGTTGGCCGTTTTGGGAGGCGGGGGTTTGGAGGCTGGCTTGGGCGGAAGAGCGCGACCCGTCGAGAAACCGCTGGGGAGCGGCCCGGCCTCCCGCCGCCCGGGGTCTGACTCGATCTTGTTCGCCATCGGATCGCTCCTGGTATCAGCGACTGCGAACCCGCTCGGACCTATCTTCGGAGTATAGCACGTCGCCTCCCCAAAAAAATCGCTAAAATCCGGTGCCGAGCGGTGATCTTTGGGTTGCTAAAAAGACTTCCGGAGTGGGGCCGAGGGCCTCTGCGAGCAGCCACCGCGAGCGGTGGCCGCGGGGTTCCGGCGGGCACGTGAATCAGGGTGACAAAGCCGCCGGTTTGCCGCCGAGCCCCTTGCGGTCCCGGTATTCGGCGTCGAGCTGGCGGCTCCGGGCCGCCGACTCCGGGAGTTCGTAATAGACCACCCAGTCGCGGTATCGCTGCCGCTCCTCGGCCGATTCGCTCCGCACGTTCCGGTGAGTCAGACACCCCGGGCAGGTCGGCTCGGCCGTGCCACC
Source organism: Planctomycetota bacterium (assembly GCA_016872955.1). Taxonomy (GTDB): domain Bacteria; phylum Planctomycetota; class Planctomycetia; order Pirellulales; family UBA1268; genus QWPN01. The sequence goes on along the minus strand of VGYP01000004.1, from coordinate 14,644 downwards.
GCGCATCACGATCTCACCCATCCGGTCTTCCACCACCTCGTACTCGACGTCGCCTTTGTCGCCAATCCGCCAGAGCGGGTCGGGCCACGCAAACAAAAACGGACGGCCTTTGCTGCCGCGATCGCGATTGGGACAGTCGGGATTGATGCACTGATACGCACGGAAGGCGAGCCGGCGGGACCGCGGGGCGATCATGACGTCGCTGAGGTTGGACGGTGCGGTCACCTCCTCACCCTCCGCAGTCAGGTAGAGCACGGGCAGGGAGAGCTGTTCGGCAGCGATCGCGTCGGCCGACCGCGGACCGCTGCAGTCGCAGCCTACCGCGACCGCCGGGAGCGCCAGGACGAGCCATCGATCTGGCCATCCGTCTGCCATCACCGCAGCCCCCGCTCAGCGTGGATCCGAACACATGGCTTCGGCCGGGATCGGCTGCAGCGTGATGCCGGCATCCGATTCCCACATCACCCAGAGGTGGTTGTCGGTAGGGGGATTCTGCGTCAGCGTGATTTCGATCGGCACGCACGTGGACCGCTTGAGCGGAATCGTGCCCGCCGAGTTCCAGACCTGACTGCCGGGCCCCCCCGTCCACGAACCGCGGTTGTGGACCAGCTGGCCGTCCACCCGCATGCTCATCGCGTCGTCATGGCTCACGAGAAATCGGTAGTTCCCCGTCTTCGGGATGGCGATCGACCCCGAGATCGTAGCGGCAAACGGGCGGTAGGCCTTCTTGTCCCAGAAGGGATGCACGCCCTTGAGATGGTCCTTCACGTCCCCCCACCCAATGTTGTGGCCGAAGGGCAGGTAGAGCGTGGTCACGGTCATCGTCACCGGCTCGGTCAGGCCGTCGTAGGAGAGCGGCGTGTAGACGGCGCGGAGCCCCTTGGCCAAGCATCCGCAGGCCGATTCGTCGGTGTTGCACGGCAGTCGCGGCTGCCACCACTGCAGCAGGATTCGCGGCCCGTCGACGGGGTCGTATGGGTTGATCTCCTCGGGCGTGCGGCGATCGACCCGCCCATCGAAGCACATCGCATTGACCACACCCGCATGCCGGGGGGCGATCATGGTGGCCCACTTCTCCCCGTCGGCGAAGCGATACCGCAGGACAGCCACGTTGGCGTCCGTCATGGCGATGAGATCCGCCTCGGTCATGATCCGATTGAGGCACATGTTGACGCCGTAGGCCTGCAGATCGGCCCCCTCGACCTCCGGGCAGCGGTAGACCGACCGCTCGCCGTCGAGCATGTGGTCGACCCCGTCGAGCATGTCGGCCGGCGTCGGCGACACCTGCCGAATCGCCACGTACCGCGCCAGGACGACTCCCAGTTGATACAGATTGTTTCCGCACGAGGTGGTCCTGGCGAGGGCCCGCAGCGACTGCACGGCGGGCAGCAGCAGGCCCAGCAGGACCGCAACGATCACGATCACCACCAACACCTCGACGAGCGTCAGCCCGCCGTTTCGCGACCGGCATGGGCCCCGCCGCTCAGGCCGCGCACTGTTGATCATGGCTGGCCATCCTCTGTCACCGCGGCCCGAACTCGGTCGAGCCGCTTGATGGCGATGTTCCGGAACTCGACGGCGTCCCCGTGGCCGGCGAAGCCGAAAAACCCCTGCGTACGATGCATGCCGGGATGCGGCTTGCCGCCGAGGAAGTCCTTCACCGCCGCCACGTCGGCATCCAGGATCACCGAGCCGTTGAGCTCGACCTTGATCCGGCTCCCCTTCACCATGACTTCCTGCTCGTTCCACTCCCCAGCCGGCCGCAGATACCCGCGCTCGGCCGCCGCCATGCCATAGACGGAGCCGTGGAACTGCCGCGGATCGAGCGTCGCGTATTTGGGATGCTCCGAATCGAGCACCTGCAGTTCGCACATGCCGACGTAGGCGGTGTCGCCCGACCCCGGGTAGCGGATCGCCAGACCGTTGTTGCCCCCCGGTGGCAGGCGAAACTCGAGTCGCGCGATGAAGTCGCGGTACTCCTTCTCGGTGTGGATCGTGCCCCCCTTGCCCGGTTTGCACCGGATAGCGCCGTCGACCACCTCGTAGTTGTCGACCGGACCGGCCCAGCCCGCGAAGTCACAGCCGTTGAAGACGGGCTCGAAGCCCTCGCCGGCGTGGGCGCGGAGCCAGCCGTTGGCCTCCTCAGCACCGATCTCGCGGACGAACACGTTCCGCCAGGCGATCTCACCGCCGTGCGTCTGCAGTTGGATCGGCCCGCGTCGCAGGAGCGGCTTCTTGCGGTCCCAGTAGTTCTCCATGATCGCGTGGTCGACCACGAGCTTGTCGTTGAGCCACACCGATGTGCGGGCCCCGACCTGCACGATCCGAAAGCGATTCCACTCGCCGAAGGGCTTGTCGGTCAGCACCAGGGGATCCTTGCCGGCTGCACCGGGACTGTTGTTCCAGAGCCCCCCCGAACCCTTGTCAGCGCCGATCTTGAACTTGCCCGCCTCGGTCGAGTCCCAGATCTGCACCTGCGGCGTGGCCCGCAGGTAAATCCCGCTGTCGGCCCTTGGCACCGTCCTGTAATCGACCCACAGTTCCACGTCGCCGAAATCGTCGACAGTCGTCAAATATGGACCCTGGCCGTCGTTGACGAGCGCTCCATCGACGACCTTCCAATGCGCTTCTAGCGCGGTCTGGTTCGCGGCGAAGAAGGCGGCCCGCTCCTCGGCGGTCTTGGCAGCGAGCTGAGAGGGATCGTCGGTGCCCATGCCCCGCCAGCCGACGAGATCCTTGCCGTTGAACAACGCGCGGGAACCCGCCGGCAGAACATTGAGCTCCGGCTCGGCCGCCGGCAAGACGGCCGCCGCGAGGATCGTCGCCAGGGCACCCCGACATGTCGCAATCAAGGACATCGCCATGGCTGATCGACCGTTTTCGAGGCGAGAGGCCGGAACCGCGGCCCACGCCGCCGCCCTGAGCCGCAGGATACCACACAGCGTGAGGCGGCCGCGGGGACCGATCCCGGCGGTGACTGCGCTGGCTCGGACCACCATGCGGTGCTATCATTTCTCTGGGTTTCTGCACGATCTTCTTTAGTCCCCACCGCTTCTGTGGGCTGCGGGCTCGCCAGCGCGAGGTCCGCGGCCAGGTGCACGTGGCACGAGGTGTTCGATGCTCCGACGCGTTTCCCCGATCGTTCTGTGTGCTCTCCTGGCCGTGCTCCGCCCGGCGGCCGCCGCCCCGGAGATCGGCTACAACCGCGAAATCCGCCCGATCCTCGTGGAGAACTGCTTCGCCTGCCACGGGGCCGACAGCGCCAGTCGCAAGGCCGATTTGCGGCTCGACCGACGCGACGACGCGGTCGAGTTCGGCGCGATCGTGCCCGGCGATCCCGACTCGAGCCCCCTGCTCGACCGCGTCTGCTCCGACGACCCCGAGGAGGTGATGCCTCCTCCGCAGACCAAGAGGACCCTCTCGGCGGACCAAAAAGCCCTGCTCACGAAGTGGATCGCGGCAGGCGCGCCCTACGAGGCCCACTGGTCGTTCATTCCACCGGCCAAGCCCGAGCCGCCCCAAGTGGCTGACGCGGCCTGGGTGCGAAACCCGATCGACCGCTTCATCCTCGCCCGGCTCGAGGCGGAGAAGCTCGCCCCCGCCCCCGAGGCCGACCGCCGCACGCTCGCGCGTCGCGCGGCCCTCGACATCACCGGCCTGCCCCCCGAGCCGGAGGCGGTCGAGGCGTTCGTCACCGACACGCGGCCCGATGCCTACGAGCGGTACGTCGACACCCTGCTGGCGACGCCCGCCTGGGGCGAGCATCGCGGTCGGTACTGGCTCGACTACGCCCGCTACGCCGACACCCACGGCATCCACTTCGACAACTTCCGCGAGATGTGGACGTTTCGCGAGTGGGTGATCCACGCCTTCAACGCCAACATGCCGTTCGACCGGTTCACCGAGTTTCAACTGGCTGGCGACCTCGTCGATCTCGGGCCCGACGCCCCGGCCCATGCCGTGGCCGACGCCCAGATCGGCAGCGGCTTCCACCGCTGCAACATGACGACCAACGAAGGGGGCATCATCGACGAGGAATATGTCGTCCTCTATGCCCGCGACCGCACGGAGACGACCTCCACGGTCTGGATGGGCCTGACGACCGGCTGCGCCGTCTGCCACGACCACAAGTTCGACCCGATCACGATGAAGGACTTCTACGCCCTGTCGGCCTTCTTCAACAACACGACCCAGGGGCCGCGCGACGGCAACATCAAGGACACGCCGCCGATCCTGCAGGTGCCCATCGCCGAGGATCGGGTGCGGCTGGCGGAACTCGACGCCCTGCGCACCGAGGTGAATCGCACGATCGCGGACCGCCGGCAAGCCGCCAGGCCGGCCTTCGACGCCTTCATCGCCGCCGCCGATGCGGCCGCGATCCGGGCCGCCCTGCCGCAGGACGCGGCCTCGTTGGCGATACCGCTCGACGACGGGCAGGGCAACAAGGCCCGGGCGACCCTGCTCGGCAAGGCGACCGATCTGCCACTGGCCGGCAGCGTGGCCTGGCAGCCGGGCCCGCTGGGCACGTCGGCCGTGACGCTCGCCGGCAAGCTCACCGACGTCCCGGCCGCCGGCGATTACGAACATGATCAGCCCTTCACGGTGCGGTGCTGGCTGCGGCCGCCAGCCGTCGACACGTCCTACGCGGTCGTGGCCCGGATGGAAGAAGCCGCCCGGTTTCGGGGCTGGGACGTCTGGGTCGAGGGACGCCGCGTCGGCATGCACGTGATCCACGCCTGGCCTGACGACGCCCTGAAGGTGGTCGCCGACGCCCAACTGCCCGCCAACGCCTGGACGCTGGTCACGCTCACCTATGACGGCAGCGGCAAGGCCGAGGGCGTGAAAATCTATTACGACGGCGCGCCGCAGGCGACGCGGGCGCAAAACGATTCGTTCCAGCGGCACTCGATCAAAACCGGCGTGCCGCTCACGATCGGCAGCCGCACGCCCGGCTCGCCGGCCCACGGCGTGGGCCTGGCCGGCCTCGAACTCTACGGTCGCAACCTCTCGGCGGCCGAGGTCGGCGGGCTCTCGCAGGCCGGCCTGCTCGCCGACATCGCCGAGCTCCCGGCGGCCGAACGACCCAAGGCGGCCGGCGGGCTCTACGACTGGTGGCTCGGCACGAAGGACGAGGCCTTCGTCGCGGGCACTCAAAAGAAGGCCGAGATCGACGCCGAGATCGTGGCCCTCGGGCGGCGGGGCGCGATCGCCCACGTGATGAACGAAAAGCCCGGCATGCCCAAGGCCCACATGCTCGACCGCGGCGAGTACGACAAGCGGAAGGACGAGGTGACTGCCGGCACGCCCGAGGCCCTACCCCCCCTCCCGGAGGGGCTGCCGCGGAATCGGCTCGGACTGGCGAAGTGGCTGCTGCTTCCCGAGCATCCGCTCACCGCCCGCGTCACGGTCAATCGCTTCTGGCAGGAGGTGTTCGGGACGGGCCTGGTGAGAACGGCCGGCGATTTCGGCACCAGCGGTGAGCTGCCCAGCCACCCCGAGCTGCTCGACTGGCTGGCGGTCGACTTCCGCGAGCACGGCTGGGACGTAAAGCGGCTCTTCCGGCTGATGCTCACGAGCGCGGCCTACCGCCAAGCGGCGACGACCACTCCCGCGAAGCTGGTGGCCGACCGCGATAATCGCCTGCTGTCGCGGGGCCCGCGGTTCCGCATGGACGCGGAGATGGTCCGCGATCAGGCGCTCGCCGCCGGCGGCCTGCTGGTCCGGAAACTCGGCGGTCCGAGTGTGAAGCCCTACCAGCCGCCGGGCGTCTGGGAGGCCGTCGCGATGCCCGAGAGCAACACGAAGGCCTACACCCCTGGCACCGGCGAGGAGCTCTACCGCCGCAGCCTCTATTGGTTCTGGAAGCGGTCGGCTCCGCCGACGTCGCTCGACATCTTCAACGCCCCATCCCGTGAGACCTGTACGGTCAAGCGGGAGCGGACCAACACGCCGCTGCAGGCGCTCGTGACGCTCAACGACCCGCAGTTCGTCGAGGCCGCACGGGTGCTGGCCGATCTGGCCCTCGAGCAGCCGGGCGACGATGCCTCCCGGTTCGACTTCATGGCCCGCCGGCTCCTGGCCCGGCCGCTCGAACCCGACGAGCGGGGCGTCGTCACGGCCTCGTTGGCCGACCTGGCGGCCCACTACGCCGCCCATCCCGACGACGCGGCCAAGCTCGTCGCCGTGGGCGCGTCCAAGCCGCGGACGGCCGACCAGCCGCGGCTCGCCGCCTGGACACTGGTCGTCAACGAGTTGATGAATCTCGACGAGACGCTCTGCAAGTGAACGCGGCGACAGGAGACACGCCATGAGCCCGCACGACCCGCTGGCCGAACTCGGCCTCAACCTCACCCGACGCCGATTCTTCGAGGCCGGCAGCCACCTGCTCGGTGGTGCGGCGTTAGCCACGCTGCTGCCGGGGGACGTTGGCCGGGCCGCTGCGACCGCCGACGGCGTGGCCCGCGTGCCCGGCGCAGTGGGTCCCCACTTCGCCCCCAAGGCCAAGCACGTCATCTACTTGCACATGGTGGGCGGCCCGCCCCAGCAGGACATGTTCGATTACAAACCGCAGCTGGGGTCGTGGTACGACAAGGACCTCCCCGAGAGCGTCCGCAACGGCCAGCGACTGACCACGATGACCTCGGGCCAGCAGCGGTTCCCGATCGCCCCGTCGGTCTTCACGTTCGACCGCCAGGGCGACTGCGGGATGTGGATGTGCGAGCTCCTGCCCTGGACGGCCAAGGTGGCCGACGAGATGTGCTTCATCCGATCGATGCACACCGAGGCCATCAATCACGAGCCGGCGATCACCTACATGCAGACGGGCAACCAGATCACGGGCCGCCCCTGCCTCGGGTCGTGGGCCAGCTACGGGCTGGGCTCGCTCAACGCCGACCTGCCGACCTTTGTCGTCCTGGTGGCCCGCTCGACGGTGGTCGAACAGGCGCAGGCGATCGGCGCCCGCCTCTGGTCGAGCGGTTTCCTGCCCGGTGAATATTCCGGCGTCAGCTTCCGCAGCGCCGGCGATCCGATCCTCTACCTCACCAATCCGCCCGGCGTGCCGGCCGATCTCCGCCGCAAGACGCTCGACGGCCTCCAGGCCCTCAACGAGCGGACGCTTGCGAGGATCGGCGACCCTGAGACGCGGACGCGGATCGCCCAGTACGAGATGGCCTTCCGCATGCAGTCCAGCGTTCCTGAGCTGACCGACCTGTCGAACGAGTCGCGGGCCACGCTCGACCTCTACGGCGAGCAGGTGACCAAGCCCGGTTCGTTCGCCAACAGCGTGCTCATGGCCCGCCGGATGGTGGAGCGAGGCGTGCGGTTCGTGCAGATCTACCTGAATCACTGGGATCATCATGGCAACCTGGTGAACCGGCTCAAGAACGGCTGCAATGACATCGATCATCCCACCCACGGCCTGATCGCCGACCTCAAGAACCGCGGCCTGCTCGACGAGACCCTCGTGATCTGGGGGGGCGAGTTCGGCCGCACGGTCTACTCCCAGGGGGGCCTCTCGAAGCAGAACTACGGCCGCGACCACCACCCCCGCTGCTTCACGATGTGGATGGCCGGCGGTGGCGCCCGCGGCGGTCAGATCTACGGAGAGACCGACGACTTTTCCTACAACATCGTCAAGGACCCGGTGCACATCCGCGACTTTCACGCCACGGTGCTGCAGCTTTTGGGCTTCGACCATGAGCGGCTCACCTACCGCCACCTCGGGCTCGATTTCCGGCTCACCGGCGTCGAACATGCCCGCGTCATTCCGGACTTGCTGGCCTAGCCCTGAGCCAAGCGACTTTTCGCTTGCGCATTGTGCGCTGAGCGCATCAAAAACTCGTCATCCCCCCGACGAATCGCGGGATGACGGTTGGAGCCTGGTCACGCGGCTCGTCTCGCATGGAGGAGTTTCGAGTGAACGCCAAGGGGCGAAACAGCGGCGAACACGCCAGCAGAGAATCACCCGGAAGCCCGAGCGGATCGATCGCCAAGCGTCGACGCGGCCGCAACTGGCAGCCTCCAACATCCACGAGATCGCGGACCGAACTCGGGCGATCACGACGGGCGGGATCGGCACGGTGCATCTACTGGTGCAACGGCTGGGGCTCGATCGCTTGATCAATGACCGCCTCGGCCTGCTCAAGGTGCACCTGCCGTACCACGAGTCGGATCGCGTCCTGAACATCGCGTTCAACCTCCTGGCGGGTGGGACACGGGACGAGCACCTGGAACCGCCGCGGAACGACGAGGGCTACTTGGATGCCCTCGGGGCGCGGCGGATCCCCGATCCCACGACGGCTGAAGACTTCTGCCGCAGATTCGATGCCGGACACATCACGGCCCTCTAGGACGTGTTCAACGAGACGCGTGTGAAAGTCTGGCGACAGTAGCCGGAAGCCTTCTTTCGGGAAGCGATTCTCGATGCCGACGGCACGATGGTCGAGACGACCGGGCAGTGCAAGGAGGGGATGAACATCGACTACAAGAGCCAATGGGGCCGCCATCCGCTGGTCTTCTCCCTGGCCAAGCCCATCTCAAGAGTGATATGGACGCCCTCTCGGCTCCGCTGGACATACTCGTGAGTAACTGGGCGTGCTCTTCCGCCTGCTCGATCAACTCCGCGTGCCGCTTCACTGCTGACGCAATCCACTGCAGCCGGCGTCCGGATGCTTCGGTCCCGATTCGCCCCGGGCCGCACGACGTGCAGACGAGTCCGAGATGAAGCCCAGCCAAACCGCTGCCGAAAACCGCACCACGGCGGCCTGGCGATCGCGGTACGCACGGCCCCGCGGCCCGACCTCGGCCCCTCAGACGAGTCGACCTTCGCTTGTTGAAGGGCTAGATCACATGCGTCTCGGGAGTCGCGGCTCCTCGGGAGCGGTCGAGATTGTCGCTTGACCGTCCGCGGGCGTCGGCGGAGCGGCGTCGGAGGTCAACGCGGGCCCCTCGAACTTCAGCAACGCGTAGTGCTCATGGCTGTGAAAGCTCCGCACCGGCAGCGGGGCGGTGGTCGAGAGTTCGGGCGACTCGCCGGCCACGTCGTAGTCGTAGCGGCACAGCGCGAATCGCCACTCGTCGCCCGACTGCGGCCCGCCGCCCGTGTGCACGAAACTCGACCAGGGAATCCGCATCTCGACCGACCAGCCCTGGTCGCGGTCGGTCCAGTCGTCGAGCGTGCCACGGAGCGAGACCGCTGACTCGATCCCGAACTCGTGCATCTTCATGAACCGGGCCACGTGGCCTCGGCGGGGAATGAAGCAGTCGAAGATCGTGTTGCGGACATTCACCTGAAACTCGTAGTACGCGGGAGCTGTGAGCGACGGCTTGAGGAACACCTCGAAGACGTCGTTGTCCCAGGTAGGGCCGTCGTGCGTGGTGACGTCGTCTTCGATGTCGGCCGCGATGTAGAGCCAGTCGCGGTCCCACAGCATCCTGGCGCGGGCCGGCTTCGACGCCGGTTGGTCGCCCGTCGGCAGCCAGGGCATCGAAAATCGCGACAACTCGGCGGCCTTCCGCCAGGCCGGATCGTTCAGGCTGCCGTCGATTGTGATCGGACCGGCGGTGAAGCGGCAGACATAGGTGGCGGCCGGAGGCAGGGGTCGCTTCGGAAGGGGGGCGGCCGGGCGGGCGGGCCCGCAGCCCGCTGCGGCGACCAGCAGGATCCCGAGCGGACGCCATGGCGCCGAGAACCTTCGATGGGTGGACATGCAGCCTCCCTGTTCCGCCTCGCATCCGACCGTGGCCGGTGAGTTATCATCCGTGCACGCGTCGCTCCCCACGAACGACTCGGGATGATAGCCGGCCTTCGAGAACGGCGGCCAGCCGGTCGCCTCACCGAACGGACGGTGCCGACCTTCCGCCCCCTTCGAGCAAGCCTCCATGACGGCCCACGCCCGGTTCCTCTCCCTCGGCCTGACCTTGCCGCCGGCTCCGAAGCCCGTCGGCGTCTACAAGCCAGCGCTGATCGTCGACCGGCATCTTTACGTCTCCGGGCACGGACCGCTGCTGCCCGACAACACGCTGATGCGCGGCCGGGTGGGCCGTGACCTGGACGCCGAGGGCGGCAAGCGGGCGGCCCGCCAGGTAGCCCTCACGATGCTGGCCACGCTGCTGGCCACCCTCTCGAGCCTCGATCGCGTGAAGCGGGTCATCAAGGTCCTCGGCATGGTCAACTGCACCGCCGAGTTCGAGAAGCACCCCTTCGTGATCAACGGAGCGAGCGAGTTGTTCGCCGAGATCTGGGGACACGAGCACGGGATCGGCGTGCGGAGTGCCGTGGGCATGGGCTCGCTTCCGGACGACATCCCGGTCGAGATCGAGGCCCTGTTCGAACTCACCTAGGACCAGGCCGGTGGCAGCCGACACCACGATCGTCGATATGCTCGCGGTGCAGAAAGCACTGCCGCTGTTCTCCTGCGGCGACGCCGGCACCGGCATGGGGGTGCTCGAAACCCTGCATGCCGCCGGCTTCCGCGTCTTCGAGTTCACCAATCGGGCGGCCCACGCGATCGACGTGTTTCGCGAGCTCGTCCGGGGAGCCGAACGGCTGCCAGGCATGGTGCTGGGGGCCGGGACGATCGTCGAGGCATCACAGGTGGAGGCGTTTCATGCCGCCGGGGCCCGCTTCATCGTCGCCCCGAACCTCGACGAGGAGGTGGGCCGTTGTTGCACCCAGCGGGGTCTCCCCTGGTGTCCGGGGACGGGCACGGTCAGCGAGATGGTGCGGGCCCATCGGCAGGGGGCGGCCGTGATCAAGGTCTTTCCGGCCGACGCCCTGGGCGGGGCCGCGTTCATCAAGTCGGTCCGTGGGCCCTGTCCGTGGCTGCGGCTCATGCCCTCCGGGGGCGTGTCGATCGAGGAAGCCAATCTCCGCGGCTGGTTTTCCGCCGGCGTCCACTGCGTGGGCGTGGGCACCCAACTGATCGACGCCGAGACGCTCGCGTCGGGCCGCTTCGCAGCGCTGGCCGAGCGGGCGCGGCGGCTTATTCAGCTTCTGGCCACGGTCTGAGCGATGCCGTCGCTGCTCGTCCTCGCCGTCGCGATCGCCGCCCTGGTGGTGCTCATCGCCTGGGCGAAGGTGCATCCGTTCCTGGCCTTTTTCCTCGTCGCGGCCACGGCCGCCCTGGCGCTAGGCATGCCGCTCGACAAGGTGCCCAACGCCCTGCGGAAGGGTATCGGCGACACGCTCGGCTCGCTCGCGGTGGTGATCGTCACCGGCGCGATGCTCGGCAAGCTCGTGGTGGAGAGTGGCGCGGCCCAACGCGTCGCCGACACGCTGGTGGCGGGGTTCGGTGCCGGCCGGATGGCCTGGGCGATGGCCCTCACCGGTTTCATCGTCGGCATCCCGCTGTTCTATGGCGTCGGCTTCGTGCTGATGGTGCCCATCATCTTCGCGGTCGTGGGCCGCTACCGACTGCCGCCGCTCGTCGTGGCCCTGCCCGCGCTGGCCGCTTTGAGCGTGGCCCACGGCCTGCTTCCGCCCCATCCGGCTCCGACCGCCCTGGTGGCGACGTTCCGCGCCGACATCGGCAAGACCTTGCTCTACGGGATGCTGGTCGCCGTCCCGGCACTGGTGCTGGCAGGTCCGGTGTTCGCCCGAGTGGTCGCCGGCGTGCCCGCACGGCCTCCGGCGGGCCTGCAGGCGAGCCCGCTGCCCGAGTCGTCGCTGCCCGGGGCGGTCGTCAGCATGGCGACGGCGCTCCTGCCGGCCGGGCTGCTTCTCGCGACGGCGGCCACCGGTGGCCTCACGGCCGCGGATTCGGCGGCGGGGGCGATCATCCGTTTCCTAGCCGACCCGGACGTCGTGATGATCGTAACGCTGCTGGTCGCCACCGTCACGCTCGGCCTGTCGCGGGGCCGCTCGCTGCCGTCGGTGATGGGAACCTATGCCGCCGCGATCGGTGACGTCGCGTCGATCCTGCTCGTGATCGCCGGCTCCGGGGCCTTCAAGGAGGTGCTCGTCCAGAGCGGCGTGAACGGCCGGATCGGGCAGGCCCTACAGTGGCTGGCGGTCGATCCGCTGATCGTGGCATGGACCGTGACGGCGGCGGTCCGGGCCGGCGTCGGCTCGGCGACGGTCGCGGGACTCACCGCGGCGGGGCTGGTAGAGCCGCTGGTGACGGAGGGGGGCGCGAATCCCGAGTTGATGGTGCTCGCGATCGGGGCCGGCAGCCTCGCCTTCTCCCACGTCAACGACGCCGGCTTCTGGTTGTTCAAGGAATACTTCGACCTGGGTTTAGCCGACACCTTCAAGAGCTGGACCGTGATGGAGACGATCGTGTCGGTCGTCGGCCTCGCGGGCGTGCTCGTGCTCGCTCGACTGATCTGACTGCCGGAGGCGGACCGATGTTCACGATCGACGCCCATCTCGACCTGGCGATGAACGCCATGGAGTGGAACCGCGACCTGCGGATGACCGCGGGGGAGATCAATGCCCGCGAGCGGGCCAGGAACCTGTCCGACAAGCCGGACCGCGGCAACGCCGTCGTGTCGTTTCCGGAACTTCGCCGCGGTGGAATCGGCCTCGTGGTGGCCACGCAGATCGCCCGCTTCGTGGCCCCCGACAATCGACTGCCCGGCTGGAACTCGCCCGAGCAGGCCTGGTCGCAGACGCAGGGGCAGTTGCAGTGGTACCGGACCATGGAGGAGGCCGGCGAGCTGGTGCAGATCGCCGACCGGGCGGCGCTCGACCGGCACGTGGCCCGCTGGCAGGCCGCGCTGGCGACCAGATCCGACACCTCCCGGCTGCCGATCGGCTACGTCCTCTCGCTCGAGGGGGCCGATTCGCTGATCACGCCCGGCCATCTCGAGCGGGCGCACGCGGTCGGGCTGCGGGCGCTGGGGCCGGCCCACTATGGACCCGGTCGCTACGCCCACGGCACCGACGCCTCGGCGCCGCTCAATGCCGCGGGGCGGGCGCTGCTGGACGAGATGGGCCGCCTGGGAGTCATCCTCGACGCCACGCACCTCTGCGACGCCGCCTTCTGGGACGCGCTCGACGCCTTCTCCGGACCGGTCTGGGCAAGCCACAACAACTGCCGTGCGCTCGTCGACCACAACCGTCAGTTCTCGGACGACATGATCAGGGCGCTCGTCTCCCGCGGGGCGGTGATCGGCGGCGCACTCGATGCGTGGATGATGGTGCCGGGCTGGGTGCGGGGCGAGTCGACGCCGCGTGGAACCAACTGCTCGCTGGCGGTGATGATCGACCATCTCGACCACATCTGCCAGATCGCCGGCAACGCCGATCACGTGGGCCTTGGCTCCGATCTGGACGGTGCCTTTGGCCGCGAGCAGGCGCCCTACGACCTGGAGACGATCGCCGAGCTGGCGCGGCTGCCGGCCCTGCTGGCCGAGCGGGGGTATCCACCCGCCGACGTCGAGAAGGTGATCTACGGCAACTGGTTGCGTTTCCTGCGCGCGGCCTGGTCATGAGCGGCCGCCGAGCCGCGTGACGGTCCGCCGGATCACGACAGCCGGCCGCGGGCGTCGACGGGCAGCGGCCGCACCGTGCCGTCGCCCTCGCGCCACCAGACGGTGTCCTGCAGATTGACGCACGGGCAGACGTGGTTGGGGATCACCGTCACCCGCTCTCCCACCCGTGGCCTGCGCGGGCACCGCGAGACGTCGACCTGGCCGTGCTCCTCGGTCAGTTTCACCACCACCGCGTCGGGATATTCGACGATCTGACCGTGCCCGCTGTCGGGAGCGGGGCCACAAGGGTCACTGGTCAAGGTCTTCGTACCGCCGTCGAGCACGACCTGGCCGGCGACCGCATCGCTCACGACGGTGCAGACGATCCCGGCGGCGCAGTCGTCGAGGCTGCAGAAACCGCCGCGGACGGTGTTCATGTCGTTGCACACGAAAGTACCGGGGCGGATTTCGGTCACCTGCGGGACGAGGTGCGACTGGAAGGCCGTCGGCGTCGAGCCGCCCGAGACAATCTCGCGGCAGAGCCCGTGCCGATCGAAGCGGTCGACCGCCGCGGCGAGCGTCGCCGCTACGGCCGCGAGCGGCGCGGCCTGCTCGGCCGGCCGTGCCCAGACATGGCCGGGGTAGCAGAAGATCCCGTCGAGCCGCAGCCCCGCCGTCGCCGAGGCGGCCGCGGCGAGGGCGACGAGGTCGTCGGCCGTAGCGACGCCGGTGCGGCCCATGCCCACGTCGAGATCCGCGAGCACGCCCACGGTGACGCCGGCGGCCCGGGCCGCCGCCCCGATCGCCTCGATGGCGAACGGCGTGTCGACCGCGACGCGAACGGTGCCCGAGCGGGCGAGGAGGGCGAGCCGCCGCGTGCGGGGCTCATCGACCGTGGGGTAGGCCACCAGCAGATCGGGCGGGCGGTCGTCGAAGGCCGGCAGCAGGGCCTCCGCCTCGCCCACCTTCGCCACCGTCAAGCCGACGGCGCCGGCCGCCAGTTGGAGCCGCGCGATGGCGACGCTCTTGTGGGTCTTGGCGTGGGGACGCACGGCGATCCCGTGGCCGGCGGCGTAGTCCGCCAGCCGCGCGACGTTGCGGCCGACGCGGCCGGCATCGAGCACCAGTGCCGGGGTGGGGAGCGACGACGGGTCGGGCGACGCTGCGGCGTGGTTCATGTCAGGACGAAGGATACCCGGGCCGCGACCGGCCCGGCGTGCCTCAGCTG
>VGYP01000003.1 GCA_016872955.1 Planctomycetota bacterium | reverse complement strand
CTCCGCGGTCCTTCGGATGGTCGCTGATGGCCGACGCGGCCATCAGCTCCTCGAGCGTTCGCCGACCCCCGTCGCCTACCTCGTCTGGTTTGCCAAAGCGTCGCTCCGGGCAACACCAATGCGCTCGCACTCGGGGCGGCTACCGCACCGCGAGCATGCGCTCGAGGGCCGTCACGGCCCAGCGAGCCGTCTCGTCGTCCACCCGGATGACGTTCACGGGCCGGCCCCGCTCGAGATGTTCAAGGCTCCAACAGAGGTGGGCCAGGTCGATCCGATACATCGTGGCACACATGCAGACCGTCGGCGACAGGAAGCGGATCGACTGTGCCGGATGCTCCTGCTCGAGCCGCTTGACGAGGTGCAGTTCGGTCCCGATTCCCCAGGCGGTTCCGGGCGGAGCCTGCTCGACCTGGCGGATGATGAAACTCGTCGAGCCGACGAGATTGGCCTTGTCCACCACCTCCATCGAACACTCGGGATGGACGAGGATCCTGATGCCCGGCACGTGTGCCCGTAGCGCATCCACGTGCTCCGGACGAAACATCGCGTGCACGCTGCAGTGTCCCTGCCAGAGGATCACCCGGCTGCCCGCGAGCCGCTCTCGGGAGTTGCCGCCGAGCGTCGGGTCGTGCGGGTTCCAGACCGTCATCTCGGTCAGCGGGATGCCCATCGCCCGGGCGGTGTTGCGACCGAGGTGCTGGTCGGGGAAGAAGAGCACCCTCCGGCCGCGGGCGAACGCCCAGTCGAGCACAGCGCGGGCGTTGCTCGACGTGCAGACAATGCCGCCATGCCGGCCGCAGAAGGCTTTCAGGCTGGCCGCCGAGTTGATGTAGGTGACGGGCGTGACGTCGCTTGTGTCTATT
The DNA here is from genome assembly GCA_016872955.1 of Planctomycetota bacterium. Classification (GTDB taxonomy): domain Bacteria; phylum Planctomycetota; class Planctomycetia; order Pirellulales; family UBA1268; genus QWPN01. The sequence continues at coordinate 34,562 of VGYP01000003.1, read as the reverse complement.
ACGTCGCCCAGATCCTGCCAGGCGTCCTCCACCTGCTCGATCGCGGCCATGTCGGCCATCGAACAGCCGGCGGCCATGTCGGGCAGCACGACCGTCACGCGGCGCCCGCCGCGGGAGGCCACCTTGTCGGGACGGTTGGCCAGGATGTCGGCCGTCTCCGCCATGAAATGGACACCACAGAAGGCGATTGCCTCGCAGCCCTCTCGGTCGGCGGCACTGCGGGAGAGTTGGTAACTGTCGCCACGAAGGTCGGCGTGGGCGATCACGCCTTCCTGCTGGTAGTGATGACCGAGGATCACGAGCCGCGGCCCCATCCGGCGGCGGATTCCCTCGATGTGGTCCCGCAGGATCTCGTCGGGCAGGCCTCGGTAGGCCTCGAAGGGGCCGGCGGGGGGCGGTTCGCTCACGGGTATGGCCATGCAGCAAAGTATAGGCGGACGCGGTGGCCGCCGCGGGAGACGGTATACTCGTCTCCTCGGTTCCTTTTCATCCCCTTCGACACAACGAGGAACGGCGGCAGCGCGATGGCACGAAAGACGAAAAGCATTAAGGAAATGAGGGCCCAGGTCGAGGCGGCGGAGGCCCGTGACAAAGACGCCAAGAAGTCGAAGAAGCCGGCCGCCAAGGGGACCAAGGCCAAGAAGGAGAAACCGGCCGCCGAGGCGAAGAAGCCGGCCGCCAAGAAGCCCAGCCGCCGCAAGGTGGCGAAGGATGTTCGCCTCAAGGCGTTTTGGGGTGTCTTCACGCAGGCGATGAAGCGGGTGGCGATGTTTGAATACGCCGACAAGAAGGCGGCCGACAAGAAGGCCGAGGAACTCGCCGCTTCGTCACGGGTCCACCACTTTGTCAGCCTCGTCAAGGAGCCGATCGGCGACTGAGGCGACGCCGGACCGCGACTGGACCTGTCGGACGAGAGCACCGCGATGCGATCAGTCACCCGTGTCCTGTTGGCCGCGATCGCGATCCTGTCGAGCGGCTGCACGGGTGGCGGCTCGCCAGCGGGCGGGGCCGCCGTGCCCGGGATCGACCCGGCCTCCCGGCTCGACCTCGACGGCGGCCGCGTGACCATCTTCTCGCCCCGCGGCTGGCGGCGGGCGCCGCGGTCGTCCGACTCCCTCGTCCGCTACCAGGCCGCGCCGCAGGTCGCCTATCCGTCGGTCGTCGTCGTGGCGGCCGATCCGCCAGAGGGCTTCGTCGAGGTGACGCCCGAGAACCATGTCGCCTTCGTGACGGCGATCACAGCCCGTATCGTCGAGGGCGACGGCACGAGCGTGCTGCGAACGCCGGAGCGGGCCCTCGTCGGCCCGCATCGGGCCGCCACGTGGTCGGCCGTCGGCGAGGCCAAGCTCGATGGACGGCCGCGGAAGATCGCCCGAGAGTGCACCGCTGTCGTCGTGGCCGGTCGTCTGTACACCGTCGAGGCGTGGGAGCCGCGGGACAAGGTGGGAGGGCCCGCACGGGAAGCCGCCCGGGCCGTGGCGGCGTCGTTGAGCCTGCCAACCCCGAACGAGTCGCCCGATCCTGAGGCCGAGGCTGGGCCGCCGCAATCTCACGCCGAGCCGCCCGCAGCAACCGACTAGGTCAGCCGGCCCGCGGGTCCTGCCAGTCGCCCCAGGCGGCGAGATAGCGGGCCAGCCCCGGACTCTCGGCCGCCCGCGCCTCGATCCATTCCTTGGCCAGGCCGATGAGCTTCCGCTCCCGGTCGAGCGTGATGTCACCCGCCACGACCCGGCTCCGGAGGAAGACGAAGTAGGTGTCGAGCACGTCGCCGCGGCAGTAGTCGTGGATCTCGGCCTGCTTGCCGGCGTCCCAGAGGTCCTGCACCATGTGCCCCGCCACCGCCATCTTGCCAGGCTTCCCGATCAGGTTGGCCGCCAGCGACAGCCCCCCGGTGAACCGGCTGGCGCCGTTGTTGGTGAGCCATTCGTGGAGGTCGAGGTGGGCCCGCGTGTTGTAGCGATTGCGGGGCTGATCGAAGCTCCGCGCCTCCTCCGCGAACCAGTCTGGAATCTGGATCCCGTAGCGAAACGCGCACAACTCCAACAGTGGCATGTCGAAGCCGCGGCCGTTGAAGCTCACCAACTGAGGCTGTTTGTATCGCTTCCAGCCCTCCCAGAAGCGACGCACGATCTCATGCGGCCGTGAATCGTCCTCGTCGAGGGCCACGAGATCCTGCAGCGACAGGTCGCCGGCCACCTTCGCGATCACGAGCGAGACGGGGAGGTGGAACGTGTACGGGATGAAGTCCTTGCCGGTCTCGGCAACCAGTTCGGAACGGTAACGGGCGATTGCCTCGGCCGGGGCGAGTTTCTCGGTCGGATAGCGCAGCCGCGACACGAGCGGTCCGTCCGCCACGCTCTCGATGTCGAAGATGAGAAATCTAGGATCCGCGGCCATGGTCCACCTGCGGGATGCCGCGGCCGAGCCCGTCCGCGGCCGGATTCGTCACCGTCTCGCCAGCGGATGGGCCAGGGAGAGCCAGGCCCCGTCGGCCTTGCTTGAGGCCACCGATTGCTCGATGAAAAACATTCCCTCTACACCGTCGCGGACGTTGGGATAGACGGTGTTCACCTTCTCCACCGCCCCGCCGGCGAGGGCCTGCGCCATGGCGTCGAACCCGGAGCGATAGACGTTGGCGAAGGCCTCGAAGAAGGCCTCTGGATGACCCGAGGGCAGCCGGCAGGCGGCCCGTCCGGATTCATTCATGAACGGCGCATTGGGGTCGCGGGTGTAGAGCTGATGGGGCTTGCCGTTGTGACGCACCACCATCTTGTTGGGCTCCTCCTGGTGCCACTCCAGGCTCCCGAGCGTGCCGTCGATCTGGATCCGCAGGTCATTCTCGCGGCCATGGCTGATCTGCGAGGCCGTGACGGTGCCCAGGGCGCCGCCCTGATAACGGACCACGGCATGGCCGTAGTCGTCGAGCGGACGCCCCGGCACGAAGATCTTCAGGTGGGCCGAAATCCTTTCCGGCAACAGTCCGGTCATGTAGCGACCGAGGTTGTAGGCGTGGGTGCCGATGTCGCCAAAGCAGCCGGCGGCCCCGCTCCTAGCCGGATCGGTCCGCCAGGCGGCCTGCTTCTGCCCCTCGCTCTCGAGCCTCGTCCGCAGCCAGCCCTGGATATATTCGGCCCGGACCGCCTGGATCTCGCCCAACTCGCCCGCTCGGATCATCTCCTGGGCCTGCCGCACGAGCGGGTAGCCGGTGTAGTTGTGGGTCACCACGAACACCTGCTTTGAGGCGTCCACGAGGGTGGCGAGTTGCTCCGCTTCGGCGAGCGTGAGCGTCAGCGGCTTGTCGCAGACGACGTGGAATCCTGCGGCGACGGCCGCCTGGGCGACGGGAAAGTGCATGTGGTTGGGGGTGGCGATCGAGACGAAGTCGATCCGGTCGCCGGCCGGCCGCTTCCGTTCCCCGTCGAACATCTCCTGGTAGGAGCCGTAGGCCCGTTCGTCGGCCACGGCGTAGTCAGCGGCGCTGGCTTTGGCACGGGCCGGGTCGCTCGAGAAGGCACCCGCCACCAGTTCGGCCCGGTTGTCGAGGACGGCCGCCGTGACGTGCACGCGGCCAATGAACGAGCCCTGCCCGCCGCCCACGATCCCCATCCGCAGCTTCCTGCCCAAACCGCCGTTGGTCGCCATCGTCTGCTCCCCGTTGATGCGATGCTCCGCGACCACACCGGGCCGCCATGGCCCGTCGTGCCACCACAAGGCGAGCAGCCTAGCACATGGAGGAGGGCGGTTGGAGCCGTCGGGGCCGTGGCCGGTTGCCCGCGGGCCCGCGGGAGCCCTACCATGATCGTTCCTCGCTCGTTTCCCCACCTGCGGTCGCACCACGCGACGCTTCCCGATGGGCTTCCAGGACCGCGGTTACTCTCGCGCACCGTCATCCGGCTTTGCGTCGGACTGGTCGGCCGTCAACGCCATCATCGTGGCCAACGTGGCGATCTGGCTGGCCAACTTCATCCTCGCCGGCGACCTGTTCCGAGAGATCATCTCGCTCGGTGTGTCGCTCAACGACGTGTTCTGCCTGCGGAGTGATCTGCCGGAGCAGCCGTGGCGATTCTGGACGCTGTTGAGCTACGGATTTCTCCATGACGGGCCGAGCCTGCAGACCCCGGCTGCCACCTACAACGTCTGGCACATCGTGTTCAACATGCTGACGCTCTGGTTCTTCGGCCGTCCGGTCGAGGCGATCACCGGCGGCGGTGAGTTCCTTCGCTTTTACGGCGCGGCGATCGTGGTGGCGGGACTGGCCTGGGTGATCGGTGAGCGGGTCGCCGGTACGGATCCCGGAGGCCTGCAATGGACGCCGCGGCTCATCGGCGCCTCCGGCGGAGTGATGGCGGTGCTGGCCGCCTTCATCTGGTACTACCCGCGTCAGACCGTGCTCATCTATGGCGTGCTGCCGGTGCCGGCCTGGGCGCTGGGCGTGGTCTATCTCTGGTCGGATATCGCGGGGGCCGGCGACCGCGCCAGCCACGTGGCCCACGTGGCCCACCTGGCCGGGGCCGGCTTCGGCCTGCTCTATGCGTGGCGGGGCTGGAGCCTCGCCGGTCCGTGCGACGCGGCCGGCCGCTGGTGGGCCGGGCTTGGCAAACGCCGGCTCAGGCTGGTGAGACCCGACGACGAGGTCCGCCGCCTGGGCGACGATGAGCCGACACTCGAACGGGAGGTCGATCGGATCCTGGAGAAGATCGCTCGCTCGGGCGAGTCGAGCCTGACCACGGCCGAGCGGGACACGCTCACGCGGGCCAGCCGGCGGCTCAAGGATCGCCGCAGCTGATCCACCCAGGCCCGCCGACCGCCAGGGCCTTGCCCCATGGGGAGCAGCCTCGGCTCTTGCCGCCGACGAAACCGTCGCCGAGGCGGTCGTGAATCCGGTTTACCGGGCGACCGGAGCTGGGAATGAGGCCGTCCGAACCTCGGGCTGGGCCCGCTTGCGGGCCGCGTCGATCAGCCCCACCACCTCGTTGAAACGCGCCTCGTCGAGGTGTCCGGAGATGACGCCCTGCGATGTGCCGCGGGTATCGATCAGCAGCACGTTGGGCTCGTCGGGCACCATCCCGAAACTCAGCCGCATCACGTCTTCGAAGTCGAGCCAGACGGGCACCACCGGCGACTCCTTGCGGAGCCGACGGCGAACGACGCCGTGCAGCGACGTGGGCACCTCCGGCACGCAGGCGATCGGTATCACGCGCACGTCGGGCACCGGCATGCCGGTGGGCCAGCCGACGATGCCCACGACCGGCTGCGTGGACCATTCGGTCGGTGCGGCGCCTGCGGCGGTGGGATGGAAGCGGGTGTGCAGTCGGCGGCCGAGTTCCATGGCGGCCTCGGCCCCGTACCGCCCCGCGTAGACGAGCACCAGCACGTCACCCCGCATCTGCGCCGTCTCACGTCGATTGCCGAACTGGTCCTCCATGGTGACGGTCACGGCTGGCTCCTCGCCGCGGCCGACGGCGGCTAGCAGGCAGGTGACGATCATGGCGGTGGCGGACGCGGTCGGATGGACGAGGCGGTTCATGAGGTGGCACCTGGGAGCGGGGGCGAGGTGGAGGAGGTACCGCGCGGTCTCACCCGGCACAAGTCGGCTTTCAGGCCGCCCAACGGGATGGCCGCGGCGAGACAACCGCTTCGTCGGCACCGCGTCGCACCTCCGTGGTCGACGTGCCGCCGGGATGCAGCCACGTCAGCACGGCGGGCAGGAAGACCAGCGACGTCACCGTGCAGGTGGTTACGCCGATCGTCAGCAACCGGCCCAGGCTCTCGAGCCCGCGGTGACTGGCCACCATCAGGGCCCCGAATCCCAGGATCGTGGTCAGGGCGTCGACCAGCACCGAGTTGGCGGTCGACGCGCTGATCCGATAGGGCCCGGGCCGCTCCAGGAAGTCATGCACGACGTGCACGCCGTAGTCGACGGCGATCCCCAGGATCAACGGGATGCCGATCAGGTTGGCTGGGTTGAGATCGATGCCGGCCAGGCCCATCAGGCCGAGCATCTGGGCCATCCCCAGCGCGAGCGGCAGCACCGCCAGCAGCGAGTGCTTCAGGCTCCGAAAATCGATCCACAACACCACCAGGATGATCGCCAGCGCCGACAGGCCAGCCTGCTCGTAACTCCGTTTCATCTCAAGCGAAGCCTCGTAGGCCTGCAGGGGGTTGCCCGTGGCCCGGGGATCGACGCTGCGCACGTCCTTCACAAACCGTTCCAGCGACGTGAAGTTCCAGATGTCCCCGCGGCCGTAGATTTTGACCAGGTGCCGGCCGCTTGAGCCGACGAAGCGCTCGACCAGGCTCGGCGGCAGGTCGTCGAGGGCGGGCGCCTCGGGGTCGGCCACGGCGGCCAACGCATGGAGCCGTGAGAGCAGGTCGCCCGCGGCCCGCTGCTGGAAGGCGGCCAGCGCCCGATAGCACTCCTCCGGCCCCTTGGTGCGGAGACTCTCGCGGGCCCGCTCCAGGTGCCACGCCGTCCGCAGGCCACCGGGCCGGCGTGAGGACTCTCCCTGCGCCCAGGCGAGCGTCTCGCCCAGCGACTCCAGCCGGTCCACCGGGATCTCGGGCGGTCGCTCGGGCAAGGCTGCCAGCCGCGCCCGGATCCGCTCGATCACCGGCCGCTTGAGCTCCTCGTCGACCGGCAGGAGCGAGGCGATCTCATCGATCCGTTCCACGCTCGGCAGCGAAGCGAGTCGTTTCTTTCGCTCCAGCAATTGCTCCCGCGAGTCGGCGATCGAGAGCGCGTACCACACGCTCTGGTCGCATTCCGCGAGTAGCCGCTTCTCGACTTCCACGCTCTCGAGCCCCTCGGCCTGCATGTTGAGCAGGTTGTGGTCGTAGTCGAGGTCGTGCAGGCCGCCGGCCAGGGCGAGCGTGCCGGCCATGCCGGCGAGGGCCACGAACCGCGGATGGCGCGTCAGCGGCGCGAGCCAGGAGTGGACCGGCACGGGGCTGGGAATGCGGCGGCCGAGGAAGCTGCGGTCGACGATCGCCACCGTCGCCGGCAGCACGAGCAGTTCGGCCACGCAACACATCAGAATGCCGCCGCCGGCGATCAGTCCCAGTTCCGCCACGCCGACGAAGCTCGTGAGGGCCGCCGAGAAGAAGGCCACGCTCGTCGTCACGGCACCGGTCAGGATGCCCGGGCCGACACTAGCGCTGGTGGTGAGCAGCGCGAGTTCGCAGTCCTGCCCCTGGCGGCGGCATTCCAGGTAGCGGCCGAGGTAGTAGGTGCCGTAGTCGATGCCGACGCCGATCATCGTCACCGTGAAGGTGACGCTGAGAATGTTCAGGTGGCCGACGGTGGCGGCCGCCCAGGCGAACGCCCAGGCCATGCCGAGGACCAGCACGGCGTTGGCCAGCAACGCGTGCCGGACTCCGCCGAAGCCGACGATGATCACCAGCGCTACGGCCGCCAGGGAGAGCCCGCTCGCCCAGATCATCGACTCCTGGCTTGTCCGCATCTCGTCGTCTTCCATGACGGGCAGTCCGGTCAGCCCGACCGTCGTGGCCGGATGCCGATCGCCGACCTCGGCGATGATCCGCCGCAGTTCCTCGGTGGCCGCGGAGGCCCCGGCGAAGCCCCCTTCCTCCTTCACCAGCCGCAGGAGCACGAAGCCCAGCCGCCCATCCTTGGCCAGCAGGTGCTCGCTCGAGAGATCCCGCAGCGTGCCCAGCGACTCGGGCATGCTGGGCCACGGGGAGACGTAGTCCGGCGTCCGGCCCGGCACGGGTGCCGGTGCATCCAGCGCGGTCAGCAGGCTCTCGCTGTACCGCTCGATGGCGGCCAGCGGCGGCTCGGCCCCCCCCTGCGAGCCGCCGGTCACCATCTGGCCGGCCATGCCGGTGACCATCGTGCCCACCCGCAGCTGCTTCCAGCCGCCGGCCAGGATCGTCGCGGTCCGTTCCACGAACCGGTCGATGGCCGCCAGGTCAGCCGGCGAGAGGTAGTGCAGGCCCTTGGAGCGAATCTGCGAGAGATCGACTTCGTGAAGCACGGAGCGAAACAGGTCGCCTTGCTGCGCCACCGCGCGGGAGATCTCCTCGAGCACCGGGATCACGTCGGTCCGCGACGGCCCCTCGACCACGACGACCGTATCGTCGTGCTCGCCGAACTCGCGGATGTAGTCGATCCAGAGCCGGTTGTAGTCGCTGTCGGGGTCGAGCAGATCGGTGCGGTTGACCTTGTAGCTGAGATTGCCGGCCGTCCACGCGGCGGAGGCGACGGCCATCGCGATGGCCGTCAGCAACACGGCCCACGGCATCCGCAGGCAGAGGCGGGTCCAGGCGACCAGGCCACGGGCCAAGATGCCCTCCCCGCGCGGGGCGGGCGGAGTCGAGTCGGCGCCGGCGGCGGTCGGGTCGTGGAGCGAGAGCATCGGGCGGTGACGGCGACGGGCGCAGACCGGGAGGGGCGGGATGGTAGGAAACGACAGCAAACGGGCCAAGAGCCGCTGCGACACCGTGCGGCAGGCTGGGCAATCTGGGCGACCGGTTCGCATCGTGCCGAAAAATCACTGGCCAAGCCGCGGGCTGGAGGCCGAAGACAGGGCGGGAGTGGCGTCGATGCGGCGCTGCGGGGGTGGCACGACGGGGATCCGGGGGCATGACTGCGCGGCTGGCAGCGGCGTTGGCCGTGGGCATCGTGTGCACGGGTGGCCTCGCCCCGCCGCTTGCCGCCGCGGACCGGTCCGCCACGCCCATGCCATTCGGCGACTTCGCCATGGCCGGACGCGACGCCTGCCTGCGGGCCCTCGGGGAGTTGCCACTGGAACGCATGTCGCCCGAGGCGCAGCGCGTCGTCGACCACTACGGTGCCTCCACCACGCTGCACCGCCGTCTGCCGGCCGAGACGATCCGCTGCGACCGCGCGCTGGTGGAGTTCGTGCTCGACAAGCCCGAGACGCTCGTCGACGTCTGGCGGGTGCTTGGCATAAGCCGCGTCTCGCTCGACCCGACGGGGGCGGGCACATGGCGGCTGTCCGACGGTTACGGGACGACCGGAACGATCCGACTGCTGCACCGTGAACGCGGCCGGCACGAGAGCCTGTCGGTCTATCACGGCCAGGGCGGCTACGCCGGCCCGCTCTCGCCGCGCGAGCTCACAGGCTCCTGCCTGGTGGTCGTGCGGTACCACAGCGCTCCCGACGGCCCTGGCGAGTCCGCCTGCCGCATGGAGATCGAGGCCTTTCTCGACGTGGATGGCCTCGGACTCGAGATTGTCACCCGCTCGCTGCAACCGCTGATCGTGCGGTCGGTGGCCGCCAACGTGCACGAGATCAGCCTGTTCGTGGGCCAGTTCGCCGCCGCAGCGACCCGCAATCCAGCTGCCGTCGCCCGGCTGGCCGATCGCATGCCGCGCACCGCGGCGACCGACCGTCGCCGGCTCGTGTCACTGGCGTCCGGTGCCACTGGCTCGCCGCCCCTGAAGCTCGGACCCGACACCGAGGCCGACGGCATCCACGAGGAACTCGCGGCCCGCTGGCTGCCAACCGAGGAACTCGACGCCGCCCTCAGATGATTCCGACGGGCGGACCGACGGCGACGAATCACTGGGTGGTGTCGCCGGAGGCGGCGTGCCGTGGGCCGGCGGCAATCCTGGGCTGGGCCTCCGAAGCCACCAGGTAGGGCCGCTTGTATTCGGGCATGTAACCCCGCGCCCCGCGGACGGTCACCTGCTGTCCCACCAGGGGTGCGAGGCTGACGCCGGGCCGCGGGGTCACGAACACGAGCACGTCGTTGTTGTCGTCGACGATCGCCCAGCGCGGCGCGTCGGGGCGCCGCGAGATGACGGTCGCCAGCCGCCCGCTGGTCTCCATCTGGTCGGGTGGCGTCCAGTCCGGCCGGCCGTCCGCGGGGCGGCCGCCGGGTAAGACGCCCGGCCGAACGGGCCGCGACCCGACTGCCGACAGGCTCGACCACATGCCGCCGAGCCGAAGGGCCGAGGCATCGCTGCCGGTCGCGGGGGTGATCGCCCGCTGCCGCGCCTGGATGGCCTCGAATCGTGCCAGACGCGTGTCGATCGCCTGGGCCCGCGACCGCTCGTCGGCGGAGTCGGCACGGGCGGCTGCCTGCCGCAGCCGGTCACGGAGCGGCTCCAGGTGCCACTGCCCGCTCGGCCCCGCGACGGCCAACGACAGGGCCAGGTCGATGTCGGCCAGTTCGTCCGCCGGCACCGGTGCGGCGCCGGCCACGGCACCGGCCTGCGTCGGTTGCGAGAGGTCGAAGATGTTCGTGCCACGGGGCAGCCAGCCGGCCAGCAACCTGCCTGCCGCCCCCGACGGCGCGACCGACGGCGGGCCAGCATTGGCCGCGACGGCGTCGACCTCGGCCACGGCCTGCTGGATCGCCCCGCCCGCCTCGCGGACCGCGTCCCATGCTTCGCCACCGGCGGCCAGGCCGTCGCCCGCGGGAATGGGTTCGAGCCGCGGTGCAATCTCGTCCGCAAGATCGAGGTCGCCGCCCCACGCCCAGCGAAACTCACCCGACGGTGGCTCGATCCGCAGCCATTCGCCAGCATGGCGGCCGGGCCCGTGCACGACCTTCTCGATCACCCGCACCCGCTCGCCCGCTTCAAGGGCCACCTGGGAGACGTGCCGCAGGTCGTTGAGTTGCGATCCGACGCGGGCCACGGCGCCGTCAGTGACGATCACGCCCGCAAAGCCCTCGTTACCGAACGGCGGTTGTCCTTCGGCCGCCACGTCGGTCGACCGTACCCAGCTAAAACTGCCGGCCACGGGCCGCACGGCGCAGTAGCCAGAGTCGTGGATCGCCCAGACCTCCACCGCAGTCCCCCGCGACAATCGCTCGGAGGGGTAGAAATCGTCGCCGGGTCCGGACCGCAGCAGCGTCCGCTCCGCGGTGATCTCGACCGTCACCGGCAGCGGGCCGGCGAACGCGACGACCGTCGACGCCAGCGCGATGATCCCGGCGACAGGCAGACGTCCCGCCATTTGCCGCACCTGGAAGGGGGACCGAGCGAAGCCGTGCCTCGTCGCCCTGGTCATGGTTCACCCCACGTGGTGCCACAGGCGTCGTCGCGCCCCTCGAACTCCCCGGAGGAACGGTCGGGGAGCGGGAGAGATACAGCGACAGCCGCCGACGAACAACCCAAAAAAGCGCGGAGACGAGGCTTGGGCTCCCTCGTCTCCGCGCTCCGAGCCGACGCGCCGCAGGCACGACGACCCCCGTCTTGTAGACCAGCGACCGGGCCGGCTCAATCGCTGATTTTGAACCCGCCCGGGGCCCGGCCAAGACGTCTGTCGAGCCCGTCCAGAACCCCCTCGTTCAGGCGGAATGCCGTGCGCCGGGGCGAGCCTGGGAACCTGCGCTGGCGGAGGGCTCTGGCCTCCGGCCATGCCAGCGTCGCGGTGCCAGCACGACCGCCGGGCTCACCAGCGATGCGTCGGCCGCGTCAACACTTCCTGCATCAGAATCAGCTGTCGCAACCCACCCGGACAGCGCAGCGTCGTCGCCAACTCCGCGGCCACCGACGGAACCGATGCCGCGCCCCCTGCACCGATCGTGTCGTCGGGCACCTCATGAGCGAGGTCGTGCGCGAAGGCGGTCGCCACGTGGGTCGCGACGCCTTGCCCTCCGGCCGCGTCGGGACGCACCGGCCGCGGCACCGGCGGCGGGCCATCGGCCGGTGACCGCCGCGACCGCCGCCGCGCCGCCTTCGCGGGCGCGGCTGCGACCGGCGACGCCTTCGCCTGCTCGGCCAGCTTCCGTCGCAGGAAGACCTCGATCTCACGATTGAGGTCATCGGCGGCCTCGTTATCGCGAGGCGGACGAGGCGGTGGCCGCACCGCGGGCGGCTTGCCGGCGGCGCGGAATAGGTTCCGGACCTGGGAGACGATCCAGATCACCAGGAACGCCAGCGGCAACAGACCCTCCAGCCAGTCGAGCCCGGCCGCGAGGGGTACGACGAGGGCCGCGATCATCGGCATCGACTTCCCTCCCTCGACGCTGGTCAGGACGCGGCCGCGGTCACCACCGGGCCGCTGGCCAGCGACCGCCGCATCTCGGTGTCGGCCTGCAGATTCCGAAGTTTGTAATACTCGAAGATGCCCAGCTGCCCCCCGGCAAGCGATTCCGCCACCGCCTTGGGCACCTCCGCTTCCGCCTGCACGAGGTTCGCCCGACTCTCCTCGATGCTCGCGATCATCTCCTGTTCACGGGCCACGGCCATGGCCCGCCGGCCCTCGGCGTTCGCTCGGGCCACACGGGTATCGGCCTCGGCCTGGTCGGCCTGCAGGCGAGCCCCGATGTTGGCACCGACGTCGATGTCGGCGATGTCGATGGAGACGATTTCGAAGGCGGTGTTGGCGTCGAGCCGCCGGGCCAGCACGGTCTTGGAGATGACGTCGGGGTTTTCGAGGACGTCGGAATGCCGCTCGGCCGACCCGATCGCCGAGACGATGCCCTCGCCGACGCGGGCGATGATCGTCTCCTCGGTAGCGCCGCCGATCAACTGGTAGAGATTGGTCCGCACCGTGACGCGGGCCATGACCTTGAGCTGGATGCCGTTTTTCGCCACCGCATCGAGCGAGTCGCGGCCGCTCTTTCGGCCCGGGCAGTCGATCACCTTGGGATAGACCGACGTCTGCACCGCTTCCCGCACGTCGCGGCCCGCGAGGTCGATCGCCGCCGCCCGCTTGAAGTCGAGCTCGGTGATCTTCGCCTTGTTGGCGGCGATCAGCGCTTGGATGACCAGCGGCACCCGACCACCCGCGAGGTAGTGAGCCTCGAGCGCCTGCCACGTCACGCCGCTGGAGTCGCCGAGGCCAGCCTGCACCGCCATGATCTTGCTGCGAACGATGATGGTCGGGTTCACTTTCTTGAAGCTCATCGCGACCATGTCGAACAGGCCGATGCCCGCGCTCGAGGCGTAGGACTGGATCCAGAGCCGCAGGTAGCCGGCCGCGAGGCCGAGCACCACCAGCACGACGAGCATCGCCAGACTCAGCAGGATCAGTGGCAGAAAGTTCATGGGCGATGACTCCAGCGGACGGACGACGGGTGGCCGGTCACGACGCGACCCTAACCCTCTCCCTCAAGCCTGGTTCGCGGTCGGGGGCGGGTCAAGCGGCGGTACATGATCCGCTTTTTTTCGCACCTGTTCGAAGTCGAACTCCTCGAGCAGGGTCGACAACCTGGGCTCGGGCGTCGCAACCTCCGGTGCGGTTTCGGCACCGGTGCCCGCCGGCGGCTTGGCCGGCCGCGGCCGTACGACCAGCGCTCGGCCCTGTACGCCGACCACGTCAACCTCGGTTCGGCTGGCGATGGCCCCCCCTTCGCTCACGGCCTCGAACGACTCGCCGGCCACCTCGACACACCCCCATGGCACGAGCTCGCCGACCGCTCGGCCGCGGCTGCCCACCATCCCGCGAAGCCTGTGCCGCTCACCGGCGTCCGGCAGCACGTCGTCGGGCTGTGGCGGCGGTGGCAGGACCCGGCGGCCGAGGGGCGTGACCGGAAACCAGCGAAAGGCGGCGGCCAGCACGACCGGCACGGCCAGGAAGGCGCCGCTGAGCACGACCAGGCCGGCCGCGAAGCCCTGCTCCACGAAGGCCGTCACGACGCCCGCGGCCAACGCGAGCACCGCCAACAGGCCGAGCACGCCGCCGGACGGGATGAAAACCTCGAGGACCAGCATGCCCAGACCCGCCCCGAGCAGCAGAAGGACCCACGCCGACGGGCTCATGTGTCGCCCACCGCCCGGACCACGACGCGGCCGCCGCGGACCGCCACCACCCGCACGGCGACACCAGGCTCCACCAGCGCGCCGTCACTGGTCACGTCCCGTAACGCGCCTCCCAGCCGCGCCTTGCCCGCCGGGGCTAGCCGGGTGGTCGTGACGCCCTCGGCGCCCACCAGCCCGTCGAGCGACTTGTCGTCCCCGAAGGGTTCCAAAGCCGGCGGCGCCAAGAGCACGTGCCGTAACCCCGGCGCGGCCGGCAGCCACCGCCTCAGCACCACGGCCAGCAGGGCGATGGCCGCGGCCAACCCGAGCACACCGAGCAGCGACCACTGCATCTGTTTCAACTGGTAGTCGTTCATCGGCACGATGAACGACTGGCTCGCCAACACCAGGGAGCTGATCACCAGCAGGCCACCGCCGAGGCCGAGGATGCCGAAGCCGGGAAGCACGAAGATTTCCGCCAGCAGGCAGACGAGCCCCGCGAGGAAGAGCATCACCTCCAGCCAGCCGCTCGTGCCGTGGAGATACTGGCTCCAGAAATAGACGATGAAGGCGACCATCGCCACGAACCCACCGAATCCGAAGCCCGGCGTCTTGAGCTCGATGGAGAGTCCGGCCACGCCGATCAACAGCACGAGCCACGCCAGGCCGGGACTGGCCAGCGCCTCGAGCAACCGGTCGGCCCAGCCCGGTTCCGAGAGGGCGACGTCGCCGTCGAGTCCATATGCCCGCCGCAGTCCGGCGAAGTCGTCGACCACATGGGCGGCCAGACCGGCCGTCGCGGCACTGGTGCCGTCGAGCCGCACCGGCCCCGTGCCGAACTCCGCGCCCAGCCGCCACTCGTCGCGATCCCCGCGGTCGGCCAGTTCCTGCTCCGAGAAGTACTCCACCCGTCCCGTCCCCTGCTGCTGGGCGCGAAAGACCTTCAGCCCGGGCAGCACGGTCGCCAACGGCAGCGACCACGACCGGTTGCGGATTCGGGCCACCCCGCCCCGCCACGCCATCGCCAGGGAATCTGCGCGGCGACCATCGAGCGCGGCCGCCCCCTCGCCTCCGAGCACCGCCGTCGGCCGCATCACGAGCTCATCGCAGGCAAGCGCTACCAGCGCCGCGTCACCCCGGGCCTCCATCGGCACCCAGGCCACCGTCCGCACCCTCGTCGAGTCGAGGCCGGCGAGCCAGTTGGCGAGCACCAGGCTCTGTTCGGCCACGCCACCCGCCGAGTCAATGCGCACGCAGACGAAATTGGCACCGTCGCCGACTGCCCGCTCGATGCGGCTGCGGGTGCGGGCCACCGCATCGGCGCCGATCGCGCCCGAGATCACCACCTGCACGCCCTGCCAACCGCCCTCGAGCGACGGATCACCGACCAACGCCCCTTCGCCGACGCCCAGCCCGCGGGCCAGGTCCGCCGGTGCCTTGGCGAGATGGGTGACGAAGCCCAACTCCCTGCCCCGCCGACCCGTGAACTCCAGCGGCGTCGGTCGCAGCTCCTCGACGGCCACCACGGCCGCTCGGGCCCGGACGGCGGCCAGATCGGGCCTCGATATAAACTCCTCACCGGCATCCGTGGAAACACGGAGCACGTCGGCCTGCCGATCGATCATGGCCACCGCGACCGCCGGGGGAACGGTGCGACGGCGGGCGGCGATCTCGCGGTAGGCGGCCCGCATCGCCTCGTCGACCTCGGCGTCGTGATCGGCGGCCGGGCCGCAGACGGCGTCCGGCGGCATCGCGATCGCATCGCACGCCAGGGCGGCCAGCACCGCGTGACCGGCCATCCCTTCGGGCAGCCAGGCCACCGTCTTCACCCCCGAAAGCCGCGGGCTCGTGAGAAACCTTGCCAGGTCCAACGACCGGCCGAAGTCACTCGCCGCCGCATCTTCGGCGGAGGCATCGAACCGCACCACGAGCAACCCGCGGCGGGGTAGGCGTCGCTCCAGGCGATCGAGCTGTCGGAGAATCGCAGCGCGGGCCAGTGTGTCGCGCGTGCCGACGATTGGCAGCCGGATCGTCAAGGCGACCGTCTCGGGCGCTGCCGGGTCGGCATCAGCCGGCGGATCGGCATCACAACGGCCGCAGGGCTGCCCCCCCAGCAGCCCGGCCACGAGCAGTGTGGCGAGCACGGCCGGCAGGGCGGAATGGTCTCGACCGACCCGACCGTGTCGCATGGCCCTGCTCCGGTGACCCATCTCGAGTTTCAGCACGATTCTAGGACGGCCGGAGGGGGAGTCAAAAACGCCGACTCCGTCGGCAGGTCGTGTCCGTGCCGCTATCATTGGCGGGCGTCATGCAGACCCATCTTCCGCGCGCTGAGCCCGACGCCGTCTCCCCGGAACTGCTGGACTTCATCACCCGCCGCGCCGTGCGCCGGGGTCGCTTCACGCTCGCCAGTGGACGCGAGGCAACCTTCTACATCGACGCCAAGCAGGTGGTGCTCGACGCCTTCGGAGCGATGCTCGCAGGCCGAGCGATCCTGCAGCGTCTGCGGACACTCGGCCCGCTGCCCCACGCGGTTGGCGGCATGTCGATCGGCGCCGATCCGATCACCGCCGCCGTGGTGACCATGGCAGGCGTGGAGGGGACGGCCCTCAAGGGCTTCATGGTCCGCAAGGAGCGCAAGGGGCACGGCCTGCAGCGTTCCATCGAGGGGCCTGTCGAACCTGGCCAGAGGGTTGTCATCCTCGAGGACGTGGTGACGACCGCGGGCTCGTCGCTGTTGGCCATCGACCGGGCCTTGGAGTTCGGGCTCGTCGTGGAGCGGCTGGTGACCGTGATCGACCGGCTGGCCGGCGGTCGCGAGGCGCTCGCGGCCCGGGGGATCCCCATGGAGTCGCTGGTCACGATTCGCGACCTCGGCATCGATCCCGACGCGGGCTGACGCTTGCCCGGACACGCCCGCGGCCGTAGGCTTCCGCGAGAATCTCCGATCGGCGGATCGCTGACGTCGGGAGCCGCGACCATGAGCGTCTTTCCAGTCTGGCCGCGGGTGTTGCTGGCGGCGGTCGCCGTCCTCGCACCGTGGACGAGAGGATCCCGGGCCGACGCGATCAGCCCGCCACCACGTCCGGTGGTCGACCTCGAGGCCCTCGTGGCGTCGCTTGGTGACCCGGACTACGCCGTCCGGGAATCGGCCAGCCGTGCACTGGCCGCCCTGGGACTGCCGGCGGCCGACGCGCTGCTGACCGCCGCCGAAACGAGCGGCGATGTGGAGGTCGCCCTGCGGGCCCGCTGGCTGATCGCCTCACTGCCGCTGGTCGTCGGCGGCGACGCTGCCGAGGCCGCGACGCTGCTCGACCGCTTCGCCAGTCGCAGCTACGGGGATCGCGTGCGGATCATGCACCGACTGCTGCGGCTCGACGACGACGCCGGCATCGAGCCCCTGGCGAGGATCGCGCGGATCGAGCGGACGACCGCCGGCTCGCGGATCGCCGCCGCGCTGCTCGTGCGGGAGTGGCAGCCCGACGACCCCTTCTGGCCACCGATGGCCGAGCGGTTGCTCGTCGGCCTCGACCAAAGCGGCAGACCCGCCGCGAGGTTTCTGCGGGCGCTGGTCACCTGGTCGAGGGCCGAATCGCCCGCCGATCGCGAGACGGCCGTGGACGAGGCCGTCGCCGCGGCCGCCCTCCTCACGCCGGCCGCCGAGACGGCCGACGAGCCGATCGGCCTCTCCGCCGGCGAGTCGCTGGGCATCGCCCGGACCGGCCGGATCTTCCGCCGGCACCTCGCGTTCCTGCTGGCCCGAGCGGGCCGGCACGAGCAGGCCTTCGCCGAGGCGGGCCGCATCCTGGCGTCGGCACGAGACGAGGCCGAGCCCGACGAGCAGATCGCCACCGAACTGGAGTGGCTGGCCAGCCGCGGCCTGCCGCAGGTGGTCGACATGGTGGCCGACGATCTGGCGGCACCGAATCCCTCGCCGCTGGTCGCGTATGCCGCCGCCGTGGCCTGGTCCAAGCGGTCCGAAACAGACGCGCAGGACCGGTCGATCGCGCTGGCCGATGCCGCGCATGCCAGCCTGGCGGGGGCTGACAACCTACCGCAGAAGTTCCGGGCGGCGATGCTGTTGGCCCGCTGGGGCGCCGCCGAGTGGGCCCTCCGCGAATATCGTGGCTTGATCGACGACCCCGATCGGATGGTCGGCCAACGGGCCCTGGCCGCCATCCTCGGCGCGGAGTTTCTGCACGAGCAGGGCCGCGACGCGGAGGCCGGCGAGGCGCTCGCGACGATCCTCGATCCACCCGACGATCTCGTCGACCGCGTGCTGACCACCCTGGAACGAGATCCCCAGGCCGTGCGATCGCGGATGACGTATTTTCGCGCCTGCGCGGCCGCCGATCCGGCGCTCCGTCGCCGCCTGCTGGAGGAATCGTTGCGGACCTACTCCAAGGACGTCGACACCCTGATCGCCCTCTATCACCTGGAAGACAACACGCCGGCCCAACAGGCCGACGCCGCCGCCCGCATCCGCCGCGCCACCGAGGCCATCGAGAACCAGATCGCCGCCCTGCCAGACGACACGCAGGGCAAGAACGAATACGCCTGGCTGGTCGCGAACACGGAGGGCAACCTCGCCAAGGCGACCCGGTATTCGCGGGCCACGCTCGAGGACTCGTTCGACAACTCGAGCTACCTCGACACGCTGGCCCACTGTCAGGCCGCGGCGGGCGACCTCCGCCGCGCCGTGCGGACGCAGTGGCTCGCCCTCCGGCAGGAGCCACACAGCCCGCTGATTCGTCGCAACTACGCCCGCTTCGTGGCCCGGGCGACCGGCGACGGCCCGCCTGTCCCCTGACCGCCGCGCGATCCGCGTGATGAACTCGACCGGCATCCACCATATTCCCGTCGGCGACGCCGAGGTGGCGGTCCACACCGCCGGCAGCGGCGTGCCGCTCCTGCTGTTGCACGCCTTCCCACTCGATCATTCGATGTGGCTGGGGCAGCAACCCCTGGCCGACCAGGTGCGGCTGATCGTTCCCGACCTGCGCGGCTTCGGTGCCAGCAGGGGCGGCCCGCCCGAGAGCATGGCCCAGCTGGCCGACGATACCGTCGCCCTGCTCGACGCGCTGCACGTGGCGGGGCCGGCGGTGGTGTGCGGTGTTTCGATGGGCGGCTACGTGGCCCAGCACGTCGCCGTCCGCCACCCCGATCGGGTCGCGGCTCTGATCCTCGTCGACACGAAACTCGAGGCCGATACCCTGGAGGCCCGCGCGGGTCGTGCCGAACTGGCCGCCAAAGTCGGCCGGCTCGGCCTGGGCATCCTCGCCGACGCGATGATTCCGCGGCTGCTGGCCGCCCGCCGGCCGTCGCACCCGGCCGCGGACCGCGACCGCATCGAGACGCTCCTGCGGCATACGATCACCGCGCAATCGACGGCCGCGGTGCAGGCCGCGCTCGGTGCGCTCGGCGGGCGGCCCGATATGAGCGGGGCGATGGGCCGGGTCGTCGCTCCGGTGCTGCTGGTGACCGGCGCCGAAGATGTGATCACGCCTCCGGCCTGCGCCGAACACGCCGCGGCCCTGATCGCGGATGCCAAGCTCCTGATCGTGCCGGAGGCCGGCCACCTCGTGCCGCTGGAACGGCCGGATGTCTTCAACGCGGCGGCGCTGGAGTTTCTGCGGGAACTCCCGGGCGATCGGCTGCGGGGGGCGGGCCCGGCGTGAATCGCGGCGGCGGCCGGTCGCCACCCGGACGATCCTGCCACGGCCGCGGCGGCCCGGGGCGGCGGCGGTCGTCAGGGCGAAGGAGCCCCTCGGCCGGCAGCGGCCCATCGGGCGACAGCCGTTCGGGCGGCCCCGGTGGCCGGCGGTCGGCCCCGCGGAGATCCTCGCGACCGCGGCCCGCAAGCCCGCTCCGCCACTCGCTGCCTGCCGGCCGCTGCAACCACTCAAGCCGCCGTTCTGGCGTCATGTCGATGACGTCCTGCCGAAACAACGGCGGCGTCCCCGCGACGATCACGTGCCAAAGGCGGGCGGCGTCGCGGAGACGGCCCTGCGTTGGATCGGCGAGTCTCTGAGCCACGGTCTCGAGGTCCTCGCGGCCGCGTCTCGAGAGGCCCGCGAACGTCTCCGCGGACCGCTCGATCGCATCCCGCTCGGCCGGTGGCAGCTGCTCCACTCGCGCCTGCCGACGGGTCAGGCTCGCGGGGGCGTCGCCGGCGGCCACATCCGCACGCAGCCGCTCTAGGGCCTCGTCGAAGTCACGGGCCTCGCTCCGCAGCAACTGTGGATCCCGCATCAGCCGGAACCAGCGCTGTGGTTGGCCGTCACCGGCCTGCATGCGCTCCGTCAGCACTTCGAGGAAGGCGACGCTGCCGGCTTCCTGGAGCAGATCGAGGTGCTCGATGAGCGGCAGATTGTGAAGCTCTTGATCGGGCGCCGTCACGCGGCCGACGGCCCAGCCCGCCGCCAGGGCGGCCGCCACGATCACCAGCCGAAAGGCCCAGGCGACGAGCCACGGCGGCTCGGGATCCCGGGCCGACGTGCCGCCGGCGAGTTTGGCCGCGACGAGTTGGATGGTGGTGGCGGCGAGGTCGACACCGGCCTTGGCGCGGGGCAGCGCGTCGAGGGCATCCCAGACGTCGGCCAGGTCGGCGGCGGGCCCGGTCGGTGGCGGCTTGGCCGCGTCGGACCGACTGCCAGAGGGCTCCTTCGGATCGGCCATGACCGCTCAGCCCTCGAGGTACGGCGTGAGCGCGCCGCGGAGTTGGTCGCGGGCCCGAAACAGCAGTGACTTCACGGCGGGCACCGAAAGCCCCATGGCGTTCGCGATCTCCTCGTAGGAACAGTGCTCGAACTTTGCCAGCAGCACGGCCATCCGCTGCCGCTCGCTGAGGCCCGCCACCGCCTGACGCACGAGATCCTGCAACTCGCCGCGGTCGGCCGCCCGCGCTGGCATCAGGCCACTGGCGGCCACGGCAAGTTGATCGAGACCGATGGTGCTCGAGGATACCGACACGGAGTGCGGCACGCCCCGTTCCCGTCGCCGGTAGGAGCGCTGCTTGAGATCGCTACAGACGTTGTTGGCGATCGTGTGCACCCACGTGGTGAACTTCGCGGTGGGGCGATACCGATTCCTCGCCCGGTAGACGCGCATGAACGTCTCCTGGGCGAGATCCTCCGCCGTCGCATGATCACCAACCTGGTGCAGGAACAGCGTGACGAGCCGATCCTGCCAGAACTCCACCAGGTCGGCGAAGGCGGCCACGTCGCCGTCGCGGACGCGGAGCATGAGTTCCGTGGAGCGATCGCGGGCCGCCGCAGCCGACATCGCCGCCGAATCAGTCGCCATCGCTGGTTCCCTGGTGCCGTCTCCAGGATACCAGCGGTGCCGGGGGCCACGTCTCGAGGTGGTCGGGGCCGGCATCGGACCCGCCGCAGTGCGATTGGAGCGGAGGAGGATCGAACTCCCAACCTCGGCATTGCGAACGCCGCGCTCTCCCAGTTGAGCTACCGCCCCGTGAGGGCCGCAGACAGGCCGTTTCCCTCGGGAACGTCGATGGTACGGCAGCCCCCGCGGTGTGTCCAGCGACGGCCGCGGTCCACCTGTCGGCGTCGTCTATCTTGATAGGGACGGTCACGCCGCCGGCGACGACCCGAGTCTTGGCCTCCCGCCCCCGCGGCCCCTCCATGCACGTCCCCCCGATCGTCGTTCGTGGTGCCCGCGAACACAACCTCCGCAACGTGACCGTCGGCATTCCACGCGGCCGGCTGGTCTGCCTGTCCGGCGTGAGCGGCTCGGGCAAGTCGAGCCTCGCCTTCGACACGCTCTATGCCGAGGGGCAACGCCGCTACGTCGAGAGCCTCTCGACCTTCGCCCGGCAGTTTCTCGGCCAGTTGCCCAGGCCCGACGTCGACGGCGTGACGGGCCTCTCGCCGTCGATCTCGATCGCCCAAAAATCGGCCGGCACCAATCCCCGGTCGACCGTGGCGACGATGACCGAGCTTCATGACTTTCTGCGGGTGCTTTACGCGCGGGTGGGCACGGCCCATTGCCCCTCCTGCGATGCCATCCTCGAGGCCCAGCCCCGCGACCAGATCGTGGAGCGAATCCTCACCGACCGGGCTGGCCGCCGGGTGATGATCCTCGCGCCGCTGGTGCGGGAGGCGAAGGGAGAACACCGCGAGCTGTTCGTCGATCTTGTCCGGCAGGGCTTTACGCGGGCCCGCGTGGACGGGACGGTCTGCCGGGTCGAGGATCCACCCGCTCTGGAAAAGCTGCTCAAGCACACCATCGAGGTGGTGATCGACCGGTTCGTGCCGTCCGCGGAGTCCCGCAGCCGGCTGGCCGAGAGCGTGGACTTGGCCCTCCGCACCGGCTCTGGCCAGGTGATCGTGGCCGAGGAGCCCGACGCCAAGGCCCGCCCGACGGCGGAGCCGCTGAGCGATCTCGTCCTGTCGAGCCGTTATGCCTGCACCGCCTGCGGGATCAGCTACGACACGCCCGAGCCACAGTTGTTCAGCTTTAACAGCCCGCAGGGCGCCTGTCCGGCCTGCGAGGGCCTCGGCGACATCTACGGGATCGACGCGGCGAGGCTGGTCACCAACCCCGAGAAGACGCTCCGCAAGGGAGCGATCGGCGTGCTGGGCGGCTACCGCGATATGCCCCGCTGGATGAGGCGACTGTTCAACGGCGTAGCTGCCCACGCCGAGACGAAGAAGAAACTGCCCGCCGGCACGCTGCTCGACACGCCCTGGCAGGACCTGACGGCCGCGCAGAAAAAAATCTGGCTCGACGGCACGGGCCTCGACGACATCCGACTCGCCTGGAAACGCGGCCGCGCCGAGCGGGGCGCTAACACGAAGTTCGAGGGCATTCGTGCCCTGCTCGCCAACCGCTGGCGGAACGCCAAAAGCGGGATCGTGCGGCGCATGCTCGAGAAGCTGATGACGGTCACGCCCTGCCACGCCTGTCGGGGCGCCCGGCTCTCCCCGCAGGCGCGGGCGGTCAGGATCACATCGTCGTCTCCGAGCTGGCTGCGGCCCGGCCGCCCCGCCGCGGGCCGCGGGTCGACGCGGCGGGGCGGCCCCGAGCCGACGGTGGCCCGCCCTGCCTCGCTGTCGCTCGACGCCCTCTGCGGCCTGCCCATCGCCGACGCCCGGGAGTTCCTGGCGGAACTGTCGCTCGACGCCACGCAGCGGCTGATCGCGGCCGAACTGCTCAAGGAGATCCGCGGCCGGCTCGCCTTCCTCGACGAGGTGGGGCTCGGCTACCTCGCGCTCGACCGCAAGGCGCCCACGCTGTCCGGCGGCGAGAGCCAGCGGATCCGGCTGGCCGCCCAGATCGGCGCCGGGCTGTCGGGAGTTTTGTACGTGCTCGATGAACCCTCCATCGGCCTTCACCCCCGCGACAACACCAAGCTCCTGGGGGCGCTGGAGGCGCTCCGCGACAAGGGCAACACCGTGGTCGTGGTGGAGCACGACGAGGAAACGATCCGCGCGGCCGACTGGGTCGTCGACTTCGGGCCGGGGCCGGGCAAGCGCGGGGGCGAGGTGGTGGCGGCCGGCACGCCGGCCGACGTGGCAAAGTCACCGGACAGCGTCACGGGCGCCTTCCTGTCCGGCCGAGATGCGATCGCCGTGCCCACCGAGCGGCGGCCGCGGACGGCGACGCGGCTCGGGCTCCACGGCGTCCGCCACAACAACCTCAAGGGAATCGACGTCGAGATTCCACTCGGGCTGCTGGTCTGCGTCACGGGCGTATCGGGCAGCGGCAAGAGTTCGCTCGTCAGCGACGTGCTCGAGCCCGCGATCCGCCAGCGGCTGGGGGGCGAGACCGCGACGCCGGGCAACTTCGATCACCTCGACGGTGCCGAGGCCCTCGACAAGGTGATCGTCATTGACCAATCACCGATCGGCCGCACGCCGCGGAGCAATCCGGCCACGTACGTGAAGGTGTGGGACGACATTCGCGACCTGTTCACGATGTTGCCCGAGGCCAAGAAGCGGGGCTGGAAGGCGGGCCGCTTCAGCTTCAACGTCGCCGGCGGCCGCTGCGAGGCCTGCGAGGGCAACGGCTCGGTGCGTCTCGACATGGACTTCCTGGCCGACGTCTGGGTCACCTGCGAGGTCTGCGGCGGCAGCCGCTTCGCCAAGGACACGCTCGAGGTCCGCTGGAAGGGCAAGAACGTGGCCGAGCTGCTGACCATGGAAGTGGGGGAGTCACTGGAGTTGTTCGCCGACGCCCCCGACATCGCCCGCAAGCTGCAGACGCTTCACGACGTCGGCCTCGACTACCTCCACCTCGGCCAACCCTCGCCCACGCTCTCGGGCGGCGAGGCCCAGCGTGTGAAACTCTCCCGCGAACTGGCGAAGCGGTCGACCGGCCGGACGCTCTACATCCTGGACGAGCCCACGACCGGCCTGCACATGGCAGACGTCCGGCAGTTGCTGACCGTGCTCGAACGGCTCGTGGAGGCCGGCAACACCGTGCTGGTGGTCGAGCACAACCTCGACGTGGTGAAACGGGCCGACTGGGTGATCGACCTCGGGCCCGAGGGGGGTGCCGGCGGCGGCCTTGTGGTCGCCGAGGGCACGCCCGAACAGGTCGTCCGCGTCACCGGCTCGCTGACGGGCCGGGCGCTCGCCCCGCTGCTGGCTGCGGCACGAACCCGGTCGTCACGTCGGAAGCAGGCGGTCCGCCGCCGGCAGGTGGCCGACCCGGCCGCCGCGGCGGCGGCGGTGCTGGAGATGGTCGGCAGGAACTCGATCGATCCCGGGCCGGCGGCGATCACAGTGCGTGGAGCCGCCCTCCACAACCTCAAGCAGGTCGACGCCGACATTCCCCGCGGTGCCATGACCGTCTGCTGCGGCCCCAGCGGCAGCGGCAAGACGTCGCTCGCCTTCGACACGCTCTACGCCGAGGGGCAGCGACGTTACGTGGAGAGCCTGTCTCCCTACGCGCGGCAGTTCGTCGGCCAGGTGCCCAAGCCGGTGTTCGAGAAGATCGAGGGGCTGGCGCCGGCGGTGGCGATCGAGCAGCGGGGTGGAGGCGGGACGCCCCGGTCGACGGTCGGCACGCTGACGGAGATGTACGACCACTTCCGGGTGCTGGCGGCACGGCTGGGCGTGATGCACTGCCCCGACTGCGGCTCGCCGGTGGGGAGCCAGAGCGTGGATCAGGTGGTCGACCGGTTGCTCGCGCACCCGCCGGGCACGCGGCTGTTGCTCTTAGCGCCGATCGAACTCCGCGTCGGCCAGACGCCCGAGTCGCTGTGGGCACAACTCCAGGCTGCGGGCCACGTCCGCATCCGCGTCGACGGCCGCACCCACCGCCTGGAAGACAAGCCTTCGGTCGACCGCAAGCGGAAGAGCCGGCTCGAGATCGTGATCGACCGCGTCACCGCCGATCCAGCGACGCGGAGCCGGCTGGCCCAGGGGATCGAGGCAGCCTTCGATGCGGGCGGCGGCACGATGCTCGTGGCGCGGGCGGTCGACGGTGCGGAGGAACCCGACTGGCCGATCGAAGTCCACAGCCGCCGGCTGGCGTGTCCAGACTGCGGCCGTGGGTTCAAGCCGCTCGAGCCGCGGCAGTTCTCCTTCAACAGCCCGCTGGGGTGGTGTCCGAGCTGCGACGGGCTCGGCACCCGCACGGGTGTGGATCGCAAGTCACTCGTCCGCGACGACTCCCTGCCGCTGGCCGCCGGCGCGCTCGACCTCTGGCCGTCGCTCGCAGGGCCGCCGGCCCGGTCCCCGGGCCGGGCGATGCTCGAGGCGCTCTGCCGAGCCGCGGGACTGCCGGTCGACGTGCCGCTGGCCGAACTCTCCGGCCTGCAGCAGCGGGTCGTCTTCGAGGGGGCTAGGGAGAAGTGGATCGAGGTGCCGCGGCCGGCGGGCGTGGCGGGCAAGGGGCCGTGGTTCACCTTTCAGTTCAAGGGGCTGGAGACGGCCTGCGAGGAGGCCGCCCGACTGGTCACCGGCCTGCGTGGAAAAGTGGACGCGGTCATGGACGAGGTGCCGTGCAGCGAGTGCGGTGGCAGTCGTCTCGCCGACGTGGCCAGCGCCGTCACGCTCTGGGGCCGCCACCTGGACGTCTGGTGCCGGATGCCGCTGGGCCGCCTCCGCGAGGAACTCGGCCGGGTGACACTCGGCGAGGCCGACCGCCGGATCGCTGGCGACCTGCTGCGGGAACTCAATGCCCGGGTCACGTTCCTCGTCGACGTGGGACTCGACTATCTCGATATGGCGCGGCCAGCCGGCAGCTTGTCGGGGGGCGAGATGCAGCGGATCCGCCTGGCCGCCCAGGTCGGCAGCGGGCTGACCGGGGTGCTCTATGTGCTCGATGAGCCGACGATCGGGCTGCACCCGCGCGACACGCACCGACTGATCGCGGCGCTGGGCAAGCTTCGCGATCTCGGCAACACTGTGGTCGTGGTCGAGCACGACCGGGACGTGGTGGCGGCGGCGGACCATGCCCTCGACTTCGGCCCCGGCAGCGGCCGGGAGGGGGGCCGGATCGTGGCCCAGGCGGCGCCGCGTCGACTGGAGCGGACCCGCGGCAGCGTCACGGGCCCTTATCTGTCGTCACGGCGGGCCTGCGACGCGGTGCTCGCCCGCAAGCGGGCCGACGGGCGGCGCCGACCCACCGGCTGGTTGGAAATCCGCGGTATCCAGCACCGCACGCTTCGCGACCTCGACGCCCGGTTCCCCCTGGGCGTGCTCGCGGCCGTCACCGGGCCCAGCGGGTCGGGCAAGACGTCGCTCGTGCTCGAGGTGCTCTGGCGGGCGCTCGCCAGGAGGCTGCACGCGGCCCGCGAGCAGCCGGGACGATTCACGAAACTCACCGGGTTGGACCAGATCGACAAGGTGATCCTCGTCGACCAGGAGCCGATCGGCTCGACGCCGGGTTCGACACCGGCCACCTACACCGGCGCCTTCGATCCCATCCGCCAGTTGTTCGCCAAGGTGCCCGAATCGCGTACCCGAGGCTTCACGCCGCGGACGTTCTCCTTCAACGTCGCCGGCGGCCGGTGCGAAGCCTGCGAGGGCCTGGGCCAGCGCCGGGTCGAAATGCATTTCCTGCCCGACGTCTGGGTCGAGTGCGAGCATTGCCGGGGCCGCCGCTACTCGTCGGAGACGCTGCATGCCAAGTGGCACGGCCGCACCATCGCCGACGTACTCGAGATGAGCGTGGGCGAGGCGGCCGAGTTTTTTTCCACCGTGCCCCAGGTCAGCAGGATCCTGGGGACGCTGGTCGACGTGGGCCTCGGCTACATCACGCTCGGGCAGCCCGCGCCGCAGCTCTCCGGCGGCGAGGCGCAGCGGGTCAAACTGTCACGGGAACTGGCCAAATCGGGTACCGGGAAGACACTCTACATTCTCGACGAGCCGACCACTGGCCTGCACTTTTCCGACATCGAGAAGCTGCTCCTGGTGCTCGAACGGCTCGTCGACGCGGGCAACACCGTGCTGGTGGTGGAACACAATCTGGAGGTGATCGCGGCGGCCGACTGGGTGATTGACATGGGTCCCGAGGCCGGTGCAGGCGGCGGCCGGATCACGGCGGAGGGTCCACCGGAAGACATCGCGATCCATGCCGACCGCGAACGCGGGGCCGCGCCCGGCAGGAAAGGCGGCGGCCGAGCCGAGCCGACCGGAGATCTGCTCCGGAGCCACACAGGGGAAGCTCTGGCGGCGTTTTTCGGCCTGCAAATTCTCCCCAGTTTACCCGACCCGAAAGCCATGCGGAGGGCTGCCCTCGGATGACCATCACGACCGATTCAACCGGTCGACATGGCATTTTCCTCGGAGGCAGCAACGATGGCAGTGCCCCCTTCCCAAACCGTCTTCCACGGCAGGTCCGTCGCGACCGCCACGTTCGTCTTCGCCGCTCTAGCCGTCATGGCCGCGGCTCCTGCCCAGGCCGCCCGGCAATGGGGCGGTGAGCCCGCTGCATCCGTGCTCGTGGAGTCCGGCGCGGGCGGCCAGGTGATCCACGATCATGCTGTCACGGAGGCCGTCCCCAGCGATCCGGGCACGGTGGTCGAGTCGGGAGACTTCGGCGGCGGCCAGGTGTTTATTTCCAGTGACGGCGGCTGCCCGAGTTGCACGGGTGCCGGCTGCGACCAGTGCTGCCCATCGGCGCTCTTCGACGTCTGCGGCTGTGGCAAGGGTCATGGCAAGAAAGCCTGCTGGATCGGTCGGGCCGATGCCCTGATCCTCTGGCGAGATGCCCCACCGGATCGCCCTTTGCTCAACAACTCGCTCGTGGCCGGCCCGCTGCTCAACGCCAACGGCCTGGACAGCGAGGCGGCGGCGGGGCCGCGGTTCTCGATCTTCCGCCTCAACAACTGCACGGGGCATGCGGTCGAGGCCACGTATCTGCGGGCGGCCAACTTCCGCAGCATGCGGCCGCTGTCGGCCGTCAGCGCCCCCTATACGCTCGCGTCACCCGGAATCTTCGGGAATGCCGCGGCTTCCCTCACGGATGGTGATGCCAACCTGGGCAGCCGTCTGCAGAGCTTCGAACTCAACCGCCACCACGGCCACGGCCAGCATCTCCGCTTCCTGGCGGGCTTCCGCTGGATCGAGTGGCAGGAGCAGTTCACACTGCAGGGCACCGGTGCCGGTGCCGAGACCGAGTTCTATCAGACCAACTGTTTCAACGATCTCTACGGGGGGCAGATCGGCCTCGACGCCAACGTCCTGGCCACACCCTGGATCCGCTTCGACGGCGTGGTCAAGGCTGGCGTCTACTACAACAACGCCGTGCAGTCGTCGCAGTATTCGACGACCAATCCCAACAATCCGGGGTCGGTATCGGTGGCGATCGGCGAGTCACCCCTGAGCGGCGCCTTCGCCGGCGAGGTGGGCCTTACAGGCGTCGTGCCCGTCACCAGCCGCATCGACGTTCGCGTCGGATACTTCGGCCTCTGGCTCTCCGGCATCGCACAACCCACGCAGCAGCTCTCGGGCCAGACGCTGCAGGTGGGTCAGACACCGGCCGGTACGCTCAATGCCAACGGCGGCGTCCTCGTGCAGGGTGTGAGCCTGGGACTCGAGGGCCGCTGGTAACGGCGACCGTCGGGCACACTCCGTGCCTCTGCCTCGCGGGGCGGGCCTGACATGAGGCCCGTCCCGCGTCGCCATTCAGGAGATGGAACTCAGGACATGGACACGGCCCCTCCCCGCATCGTTTCGCTCCTGCCAGCCGCCACCGAGATCGTCGCGGCACTCGGCCTCCAGAGGGCGCTCGTGGGCCGCTCCCATGAGTGTGACTTTCCGGCGGGGATCGCCGCCCTGCCGTCGCTGACCAAGCCCCGCGTCGATGCTACCGCCGACAGCCGGCGGATCCACGAAGCCGTGGGCCGGGCTGTTGCCGACGAGCCCGGCACGTCGCTGGCCCTGTTCACACTCGACAGTGACGCGGTCGCCGCGCTGCGGCCCGACGTGGTCCTCACGCAGGCCACGTGTGATGTGTGCGCGATCGCCGGGGGAGACGTGGCCGAAGCGGTCCGTCGCGTTGGGCATGCACCCCGCGTGGTCACCCTGTCCACCACGAATCTTGCCGGCCTATGGCACGATATTCTCGCCGTGGCCGCGGCCACCGGCACGCTCGCCACGGCGCGAGAACTGGTCGCCCGCCTGCAGGCCCGCTGCGACTCGGTGGCCTGCCGTGTGAAGTCGCTCATCCGAACCGGCCAGCCGCGTCCGCGGGTGGCCGTCATCGAATGGCTCGACCCGCCGATGGCGGCGGGCAACTGGGTGCCGGAACTCGTCCGCCTCGCCGGCGGTGACGACGTCCTTGGTCGCGCTGGGCAGCACTCCCACTGGATCGACTGGCCCGCCGTCAGCGCGGCCGACCCCGACCTGGTGATCCTCACACCCTGCGGTTTCTCGCTCGATCGCATCACGGCGGAGGCCCGCTCGGCCGCGGTCTGGCCCCACCTGCGATCGCTGCGGGCGACCCGGACCGGCCGGCTCTGGGCCGTCGACGGCCATCATCTGCTCAACCGGCCCGGCCCGCGACTCGTCGATTCTCTCGAGGTGCTAGCCGTCCTCTTTCACCCCGGTGCGTTCCGGTTCGGAGCTGTCGACCGCTACGCCGCCAGGCTCGAAGACGACGGCTGACTCATAGGTCGCCCGGCTTGAGCCCCTTCCGGGCGGCGTTGAACCCGAACGGCGTGGGCTCGAACGGGCCGACGATATCCACGCACGACGTGGCGGGAATCTTGTCTTCGAGCCCGGCCGCCCAGTAGCAGGCGTTGACGAGCATGCGCCGTGTCCCCCCGGCGGCGAGATCGGTCGAAGACCCCATCGTGGTGGTGAACACGCGGCCTTGCGGCCCGCCTTCGATGGAGTAGGTCTTCGTCCATGCCACCGGCATCATCGGGGCGTTCTTCCTGCCCTCGACCGGCGTCGCATCGGCCTGCATACCGGCAAGCACCTGACCAAACACGAGCGGTCGCGAGTCCCCCGGCAGCGGCAGGCGGACGCCGTACACATCGGTCGGCCCCCAGATGTCACCGTCGGCGATGCCACGCAGGATCGGGTGGTCCTTTGCGTCGGCCGCGGCCAGCCCACGCGTGCTCTCCTTGCCGTGGTGGCCGTGGTGGCTGATCCACGTCTCGCCCAACACCTGCCTGCCGAAGCCCTCGGTGAAGTTCTCCCCCTTGTGATCCCAGCTGTAGCGGGCGAAGGCGCGATCCTTCGGGATGCTGAAGGCGTGGGTGGCCGTCCGCACGCCGACGACCGGCTTGCCGGCCTTGAGATACGCGTCGATCGCCTGCATCTGCTCGTCGGGGAGGTTGCGAAACCGGGTGGCGATGACCATCAGGTCGGCCTGCCGCAGGGCCTCGAGGCCGGGGATGTTCTTCTGTTCGTTGGGGTTGATCTGTCCACTGGCCGGATCGATCGCGTAGAGCACCGTGCAGTCGAAGCCGTGATGGGTCGCGAGGATCTTTGCCAACTGCGTGAGCGCTTCTTCGCTGCGATATTCCTCGTCGCCACTGACGAGCACCACCCGTTTGCCCTTGCCGGCCCCTTCACCTCCGGCGACCGCCAACCAGGGATCACCGGCCCCCACCGGCAGCACCGCCGGCAGGGAGAGGCAGAGGGCCAGGACGAGCGACGGGCGGGTCATGCGGATTCTCCGGGAGATGGGGGGGGGCGACGGGGATTGTCGCAGCCCCCGCGGCGGCGGGCAAACGAATGTGGCGGGCGGTTCGACAACGCCGCGGCGGCGAGCTAAGGTCGGCGAGGAGTCGAGGCACATCCCGCGGGTAGCAGCGTGGACCGGTCTTCCAAGTTCGCGTCCGGATCGTTTTCCCGGGGCCCGGTCCGTCTCGACCCCCGGCTGATCGGAGCCGCAGCGGTGCTCCTGCTCCTGGCGGGTGGCCTGGCCCGTGGTGTGTACACGGTGGGCCCCGAGAGCGTCGGCGTGATCCAGCGATTCGGTCGCTACGTCGGCACCGTCGGCCCCGGCCTGCGGTTCAAGCTTCCGTTCGGGATCGACACCGTCACGATCGTGCCGGTCAAGCGGCAGTTGAAGATGGAGTTCGGCTTCGGCACCCAGGGCGTTACCAACCTCTACCAGCTGGCCTCTGATCCGGAACGCGAAAGCGACATGGTCACGGGCGACCTCAACGCCGCACACGTCGAGTGGGTCGTGCAGTACGAGATCAGTGATCCCGAGGCCTACCTGTTCACGATGCGGGATCCCGAACTCACGCTCCGCGATCTTGCCGAGAGCGTGATGCGGGAGGTGGTGGGCGACCGTACCGTGGACGAGGTGCTCACGATCGGCCGGCAGGGCATCGAGACGGCGGCCATCGCCGGGCTCACGAAACTCGTCCACGATCTCCGCATGGGGCTGCGGGTGCAGCAGGTGCAGCTCAAGAACGTCCATCCGCCGGCCGCCGTGCAGGCCTCCTTCGACGAGGTCAACCGCGCGCAGCAGGAGCGGGAGCAGATGATCAACCAGGCCCAGGGTGAATACAACAAGGTGGTGCCTCGTGCCAGCGGCGAGGCCCAACGGATGCTCAGTGAGTCCGAAGGCTACGCCGTTCGGCGGGTCAATGAGGCCGAGGGCGACGTCGCCCGTTTCCGCTCGCTTTTGAAGGAGTACGACAAGGCGCCCGCCGTGACGAGGCGGCGGCTCTACCTGGAGACGATGCGGGAGTTGCTGCCGAGGCTCGGCGACACGGTGATTCTGGACGAGGAGGCGAAGCAGTTCCTCCCGCTGTTGAACCTCGGCGGACCGGCGGCCGGCGACCTACAGCCGCGGAGGACCGTGCCGTGAGCCCACTGCCCATCAACCACCCGCTCCCCCAGTTGCTCCGGCGGCTGTCGGACCTGCTCTTTTCGCCGTTCGGCGCCGGCTTCGTGATCCTAGCGGGCATCGTGATCTTCGGCTGCGCCTACACCGTCGACCAGACCGAACAGGTGGTGCTCACCCAGTTCGGCCGGCCGGTCGGTGAGCCGATCAACTCCAATGCCGCCGGCGGCTCCCGCCCGGGGCTGCACTTCAAGATTCCGTTCGTGCAGGCGGCCAACCGGTTCGAGAAGCGGATCCTGGAGTGGGACGGGCCGCCAGCCGAGATGACCACCCGCGACAAACTCTACGTCGTGGTCGATACCTTCGCCCGGTGGCGGATCGTCAATCCTCTCGTCTATTTTCAGAGCCTGCGGGACGAGCGGAGCGCCCTTTCCCGGATCGACGACATCCTCGGCAGCGAAACCCGCAACGTCGTCGCCCGGCACGATCTGATCGAACTCGTCCGCTCCGACAAGGATCGCGAAGTCGAGCAGGACGCAGCGCTCGTCGAGGCGGGGGCCTTGATCGGTCATCTGGCGCCGATCCGATTCGGCCGCGAGGAACTAGAGCGGCAGATTCTTGAGGCCGCCGCCCCGAAGATGGGCATCTGGGGGATCGAGCTGCTCGACGTCCGCGTGAAGCGGCTCAACTACAAGCAGGGGGTGATCGGCAAGATCTACGACCGCATGGTTTCGGAGCGACTGCAGATCGCCGAACGGTTCCGCTCCGAGGGGGCCGGCGAAGCCGCCAAGATCGAGGGCCGCAGGGAGCGGGAACTGCAGCGGATCCAGTCGGAGGCCTACCGCAAGGCCCAGGAACTCCGCGGCACCGCCGAAGCCAAAGCATCGGAAATCTATGCCGCCGCCTACGGCTCGAGCCCTGTTGCCGCCGACTTCTACGCCTTCCTGAAGACCCTCGACACCTATGCGAAGACACCACCGTGGTGCTCACGACCGACAGCGATCTCTTCGGCCTCTTTAAGCGGGTGGAGACGAGGCCCGCGGAATGACGACTTTTTGGCCGCCGTTCCTGTTGCCCCCCGCCCGGTGATAGTCTTTCCGAACGCCGGATCATGTCGTCCGGCATCCTCAGGGAGCGATCGCCCATGCGTACCGGCAACCCGGCCCTCCACGCCAACACCTTCGAGAACTTCGGCGTCTTCCGCGGGAACACGGCCGCCGCTCCGGTGAGCGGAATGACGATCAACGGCACGGCCCAGAAGACGTTCTTTCTGCTGATGCTGGCCTTCGGGGCGGCCTGTTTCACCTGGTCACGCACCTTCCGGTTGGTCGAGGCCGATCCGACGGCCGCAGTCGGCTCGGTCGCTCCCTGGGTCTTCGGCGGGGCGATCGTGGGGCTCGTCGCAGCGGTCGTGATTTGTTTCAAGCACACCTGGGCCCCCGCCCTCGCGCCGATCTACGCCATGGCCGAGGGACTGTTTCTGGGGGGCATCTCGGCGGGATTCGAGTCGCAGTATCCCGGCATCGTCATCCAGGCGGTGGGTGGCACCTTCGGCACGCTGTTCTGCCTGCTGCTGGCGTACCAGTCCGGTCTCATCAGGGCCACCGAGAACTTCAAGCTCGGCATCGTGGCGGCCACCGGTGGAATCGCGCTGCTTTACCTCGTGACCTTCGTGGCGGGGCTCTTCGGATTCCAGCTCTTCACGTCGCTCTTCGGCAGTGGCCTGATCGGTATCGGCTTTAGCGTGGTAGTGGTGGGAATCGCCGCTCTCAACCTAGTGCTCGACTTTGATTTTATCGAACAGGCGGCCGAACGGGGTGTGCCCAAATACCTTGAGTGGTACGGCGCGTTCGCCTTGATGGTGACGCTGGTCTGGCTGTACCTCGAGATTCTTCGCCTGCTGGCAAAACTCAACAACCGTCGCTGACCCGCAGTTGGTCCGGCGGTGGCCCCTAATCCGTCGGCTCGGCGATTGGTGGCAGCGGACAGCCGGCCGGGTCTCCGCAGGGATGAATGTCTCATGCATCGCACGGTGTTCTGACTCTGTGTCGCCGGGGCCATCGCAGCATCCCCGCTGTCTGCGGCTGACTGGCGGCAATGGGGAGGTGCGTCGCAACGGCGTCTGGCCGCGCAGGAAGCCAGCCTGCCGACGACTTTTCAGCCCGGGAAGCGTCGCCGCGATCGGCTCGGGCTCGACCCCGCCACGATGTAGAACGTCCGCTGGGTCGTCCGGCCGGTCGAACAATGCAGCGCACAACTGTGCAGTGTTGTCGGCCAGGACAATCGCGGCGGAGCCGCGATTTCTCCTTTCCGAGAGCGAGGCACGAGGCGTGTATGCAGCGTTGGAGATGTGGACGGAGGTCCGCCGCCGGGTCCTGACCGGCGAGTTGTCGAAGCGAACCGCCTGCCGGGAATACGGCATCAACTGGCGGACGCTTGTGAAGATGCTGTCCCACGTCGAGCCGCCGGGAGATCGGCGAAAAGCAAGGCGTGAGAAGCCGGTCCTGAGGCAGCACCTGGCGTGGATCTACGTGACCCCTCCCCAAATGGTGACCCAGCTCTTGTGAGGGAATCCTCGTGCTCCATCGGAGGCTGGAAAGGGTTCTCGAATGAAGAAGCGACGCAGTACAGAGCAGATCGTGGGCCTGCTTCG
>VGYP01000002.1 GCA_016872955.1 Planctomycetota bacterium | reverse complement strand
CCGCCTGGGATTCATCTGACGGTGCGGTGTGCGGGTGACTTGGCCGGGGAGCCGGGCCGAATCCTCGCCCGCGACGTGCCCGCCGACGCCTCCAACTTGGTGGTGCGGGCGGTCATGGCGTTCGCGCATGCGGCGGGCATCGAGCCGGCGGTCGACATCGAGCTGGTGAAGCGGGTGCCTTCGGCCGCCGGCCTCGGCGGCGGGTCGAGCGATGCCGCGGCGGCGCTGCGGGCGATGGCGGAGGCGTGGGGCCTCGACTGGCCGCCCGAGCGGCTGGCGGCAATCGGCGCGGGGATCGGCAGCGACGTCCCCTGGTTCGTCGCGGGGCGGGCGGCGATCATGGCAGGCCGCGGCGAACGTCTCATGCCGGTGCCCCCCCTCCCGCCACTGTTCGCCGTGATCGCCTGCCCCGCCGACGGACTTTCGACGGCGGCCGTGTACCGCGGCTGCGTGGCCGAGCCCGAGCGCGCGGGTGAGGCGGGCCGCCTGGCCGCCACGCTCGCCGCCAGTGACCTGCGGGCCGCGCTCCCCATGCTGCACAACTCGCTCGAAGCGCCGGCCCGCGGGCTCCTGCAAGACGTCGGGCGATTGCTCCAGGATCTGGGCTCTGCCGGCGGATTCGCCCCGCGGCTCACCGGCAGTGGCAGCGCCTGTTTCACGCTCTGTCGGACACTGGCTGAAGCCCGTGCCGTGGCCGCCCGGCTCGCGGCCCTGGAGGATGCCGGCTCGCGGCGCTGGCCGGGCGTGTTCACCGTCCGCGTCGGGACCTGACGCAGCCCGGGCCAACTCGGGGACGGCCACCTGGCCCCCGGCCCCCGCCGCGCCTATCAATCCTAGAGTCTTTCATCTGCCGGAGTCCCCACCGTGACCATTCTCGCCGCCTTGGCATCCCCGCCTTCAGGCACAGCCTCGATCGAGTCAGCCGATCTTCGACAACACCTCGTCGGCCACCGCCTCTACGCCCTGGTCGATCGGCCCGAGCGTCTCCGCTGGTTCATGGAGCACCACGTGTTTGCAGTCTGGGATTTTCAGAGCCTGCTCAAGGCGCTCCAGGGCCGGCTCACATGCACGAGCCTGCCCTGGATTCCTTCAGCCGACCGCGAGGCTCGGCGGTTGATCAACGAGATCGTCCTCGACGAGGAATCTGATGCCTTGCCCGACGGCGGCTACGCCTCGCACTTCGAGGTTTATCTCGAGGCGATGCAGCGGGCCGGTGCCGACACGTCTGCCATCGGCCGGCTGCTTGAGACCATCCGCGGTGGCGCGGCCCTGGCGGATGCGCTTGACGAGGCCGGCGTGCCCCCCGCCGCTGCCGCCTTCGTGCGACGGTCGTTCGCCGTGATCGACGACGGCAGCACCGCCGCGATCGCCGCGGCCTTCACCTACGGCCGGGAGGACGTGATTCCTGACATGTTTCGCCGGATCGTGACCACCCTGGCCGATGCGGATCCCGTCCGCTGGCAGCGCTTTCGCTTCTATCTCGAGCGGCACATCGAGCACGACGACGCGCACCATGGTCCCGCCTGCCGGCGGATCGTGGCCCGGCTCTGCGGAGACGACCCCGCGACGTGGGCGGAAGCTTCCACGGCAGCCCGCCGCTGCCTCGAAGCACGGCTCTCCCTGTGGGACGCCGTGGCCGAGGGGATCGACCGCGGTCTCGCGGATGCGCCCGCGGGCGGCCGCGCCCGCGATCGGACTCGTGCCAGAACATCGTCGACGTGATCTCGTTGCCGCACGCGTGCCCCGATCAGGTAGATCAGCCCGCAGGCAGCGAGCAAGCCGAGTTCGACGGTGGTCTTCACCGACACCACGTGGTGATGCATGACGTATTTCGACATCAGCACGATCCCAGCCGTGATCATCGTCAAGATGCAGCCGTAGTTCACAAACGTGATCAGTTGCTTGCTGCCATCCACATTGAAGAGCCACTGCGTGATCACGGCACCCGAGAGCACGGGAAAAATCTTCCCCCGCCCCCAGCGACGACCTTGAGAAACGTCGACTCCCCTCCAAACGCCGTACGGTGCATGGCCAGCGGCAGAGACAAAGCCGTCACGGCGCCGTAGGCCGACGCCAGCAGCATCAGCCACATCGGGGTGTGCGCTTAATCCACCTCGAAGCTCCAGACCGCCGCCGCGAGAGAGCCGGTCGTGATCAGATACCTCATCCACCATTCGGTGGAGCGGAACCGTTCCGGCGATAGCATGCTGCCACAAAAGAAAAACAGCAGCGACAACAGATGACAGACCAGCGACATCCAGGCAGCGGCATAGGCCGCTTGGCGAATAGGGTCGCACGTGCCACGAACGACGCCACCGGTACCGTGCCGGCCGGCGTGAGTGGGTCGCGGCCGGGCCGCCACGCCATCGTCTCGGAAGGGATTTCCTCGCGACTGGCGAGGCCCCGGATGTCGAGTGCCGTGAACAGACCGTGCCGTGTGCCATCGATGACGAGAAACCAGTTGGCGGTCATGCAGCATCCGAACCGGGAGCGGCCGGCTGCGGCCTGAGGCAGACCATCCCCTGAGAGGCGGACCCTTGAGAGGTCACCGCGTTGGGGGTCTCTGCAGCGTCAACACCACGCCGAGGCGGGTGACTGCGGCGGCGGGCCACGGTCGCACGACGGCCCTACCGGTCTGCCCCGGTCTGCCGCACCAGGGCGTGGAAGTCGTCGGTCAGTCGCTTCGTGACCGGGCCGGGGACGCCACTGCCGATCACACGGCCGTCGATCTCGACGACTGGGATCACCTCGGCCGCCGTGCCCGTCAGAAAACATTCGTCGGCCGTGTAGAGGTCGTGCCGCACGAGCGCCATCTCGCGGCAGTCGATGCCCGCGGCCGCGGCGAGTTCCATCACGGCGGCCCTGGTGATCCCCTCCAGGATGCCGGCGTCGGGCGGCGGCGTGACCAGCCGTCCCTGGCGGACGGCGAACACGTTGTCGCCCGTGCACTCCGCCACCTCCCCCTTGTGGTTGAGCATCAACGCCTCGATGCAGCCGGCCTGCAACCCCTCGAGCTTCGCCATGATGTTGTTGAGGTAGTTGAGCGACTTGATCCGCGGCGACAGCGCGGCCGATTGCGTCCGCTGCGTGGCGGCCGTGACGATCCGCAGCCCCCGCTCGTAATACTCCCGTGGGTAGAGACTGATCGTGTCGGCGATCACGATCACCTGCGGGTGGCTCGTCTTGTTCGGGTCGAGGCCGAGGCTGCCCGCGCCGCGGGTCACGACCAGCCGTACGTAGCCGTCGGCGAGGTTGTTGGCGGCGAGGGTGTCGACCACGGCCTTGGCCATGGCCGGCTTGGCGAGCGGGATTGCCAGGCAGATCGCGCGGCCGCTGGCATAGAGCCGGTCGAGGTGGGCATCGAGCCGGAACACCCGGCCGCCGTAGCTCCGCAACCCCTCGAACACGCCGTCGCCGTAGAGCAGACCGTGATCGAAGACGCTGACCTTCGCCTCGTGCTCCGGCACGAGCGAGTCGTTCATGAAGATCATCCGCGGCATCGGGGCACCGGAGGCGTAAGGAAACGGGCCTACGAGCCCGGGAGCGTCAGGCCGTCTCGACGCGTCCGGCCACCAGCCGCACGATCCGATCGGCACGCCTGGCGATCGACGCGTCGTGGGTGACGAGCACTATAGAAAGCCCCTCGGAGCGGTTCAACGCGGCGAGCACGTCGAGGATGCCGCCCCCGCTTTCGGCGTCGAGATTGCCGGTCGGCTCGTCGGCCAGCAGGAGCCGGGGGCCGCCCACGAGCGCCCGGGCGATCGCCACCCGCTGCATCTCCCCGCCGGAGAGCTGCCGCGGCTTGTGGTGGAGACGCTCGCCGAGGCCGAATCGCTTGAGCAGGTCGGTCGCCTGCCGCCGGGCCTCCGAGCGTTCGCGGCACCAGGCCCACAGGCCATGTCGCACCATCAGGGGCGCCAGCACGTTCTCAAGGGCGGTCAGTTCGGGCAGCAGGTGATAGGCCTGGAACACCATCCCGATATCGGTGTTCCGCAGTCGGTCGCGGTCGCGGCCCGGCAGGTCGTCGATCCGCCGGCCGGCGAGGTGCACGCTGCCGGCATCGGCCCCGTCGAGCAGGCCCATCAGGTGCAACAGCGTGCTCTTCCCGGAGCCGCTCTGGCCGATCACCGACACGAACTCCCCTGGCGCCAGGTCGAAGTCGACGCCCCGTAGCACCTCCAGCACCTTGTCGCCGGAGCGATATCGCTTCCGCAGCGACCGCACGGTGAGCAGGCTGGCCGGCGGGGCCGGCACGGCGACGGCGCCGG
Source organism: Planctomycetota bacterium (assembly GCA_016872955.1). Lineage (GTDB taxonomy): Bacteria > Planctomycetota > Planctomycetia > Pirellulales > UBA1268 > QWPN01. Next base: position 31,485 of record VGYP01000002.1, on the reverse strand, counting down.
GGCTCTCGAGCGTAGCGCTAGTCATGCCTGAGCGCCTCCACGGGCTGCAGCCGCGCCGCCCGCAGGGCGGGCAGCACGCTCGAGGCCACAGCGATGCCGACGGCCCCAGCCACGATCCAGCCGACTGTCAGCGGGTCGATGATCGTGGGAATCTTGAAGAAGTAGTAGATCGACGGGTCGAACACGCGCTGGCCCGTGCACCACTCCACGCCGGCGCGGATGCGGTTGATGTTGGCGGCGATCGCCAGGCCCAGGGCCAGCCCGGCTCCCGCTCCCACGAGGCCCAGGAACAGCCCGTATCCCAGGAAGATGCCGGCGATCCCGGCGGCCCGGGCCCCGAGGGACTTGAGGATCCCGATATCACGGGTTTTCTCGACGACGATCATGAAGAAGATCGCCAGGATGCCGAAGCCGGCCACCGCGATGATCAGGAACAACAGGATGTTGAGCACCGCCATCTCCATGTCGACGGCGGCCAGGAGCGGGCCCTGCTTGTCCTTCCAGGTCGCCACCGCATAGAGATCGGCGGGGAAGGCCTTACGGAGCCGGTCGCGGACGACGTCCAGGTCGGCTCCGCTGCGGAGCTTGATCTGGATTGAGTTCACGCTCGCCAGGCCCGACTGAGGGTCGATCATGCCGCGCATCTTCTGCAGCGTTGCAATCGGCACGAACACGAAGTTCGAGTCGTATTCGCTCATCTTGCTCTCGTAGAAGTCGACGACAGTGAAGGTGTCGCTGATGGCCTTGGGAGGCGTGCCAGCGGTGGGAAAAGTGACCTTCACGTCGTCGCCGGGCAGGACGAGGAAGCGATCGGTGCCGGAGGCGTCGCGGAAGCTCGCCAGGCCGATGCCCGGCACCGCGCCGGTGAACTGCTCCTTGGCCGGATCCATCCGCGTGCCCTGCTCGGCCGGCCGGGCCTGGCGGAACGGGTCGGCGGGCCGGGCGGGCGGCTCGACCGCCGCCTCCCTCGCCGCGGCATCCGTGGCGGCGAGCACCGCATCCACCTGTCGATCGACGGAGCGGACCGGCTCGCCGCCGCCGGAGGCTCGATCGCCGCCTGCCGGATCGGTCGCCCGATCGGCCTCGAGTTTCTCGCGCCACAGCCGCTCCCGCTCCACCCGCATCCGGCGATGCGGCCAGCCCGCGCCCTCGAGCGCTGGCCGCGTGGGTTCCTCCCCGCCGGCCTGGCTGTCGACCGTGTCGTAGCCCCCTTCGCGGAGTTCGAACGACAACTGGCCGCGATTGGCAGGGTGCTGCAGGTACCGGCCGAAATCACTGACGCCGGCATGGGTGGCCTCGTCGATGCCGATCAGCATCACCTGGCGCGTGATCCACTGGCCGCGAACCTGGTAGTTGAGCATCGCGGGCACGGCCACGGTGGGCGTCATGCCGACGACGTCGTCGCCGGCCGCGCGGCGAATCTCCTCCATGTGCCAGGCAGGATCCTGAAAGCCGGACAGGGAATGGCTCTCGAAGACCAGGTCGGAGAGGATGCCGTGGATGCGGGTCTGCATCTCGTGCGAGAAGCCCGCCATCACCGCGTTGACGACGATCATCGTCGCCACGCCGAGGGTGACGCTGATCACGCTGGCCAGCGCGATCCACCGCGTGCGGAGATACCGCCAGCAGAGCAGCAGTTTGTACATGCGGGGCGGCCTTTCGCGGGGGCGGGAGGGTAGCAGCGGTCGGGCCGGTGAAAAAGCCCAAAAAACCTGGCTTTCCCGTCCTCTTCAGCCCGCCCATCCCCACGCGCTACACGTCGCCGCCCGCGGAACCTTCGCCGCCGTTGTTGCGTACGGGGAGTCCTTACGGTTCTTCCCGGTGCCACGGAGGGCTTTATCATGGATCCCCACTTCAACGAGTATCTGGCCGCCCTGATCGGCATGCACGATGTCTACGGCGAGCCGTCCTGCGAGGGCGTCTCGGAGTTCCACGCAGAGGCCGGCGACACGCCGGCTGTCCAGTCGGCTCCGGCAGCCGCCGCCTGAGGGCGGTTCACTCCGCCCGCGGCCGGTGGATCGGAAACAGGATGACGTCGCGGATGCTCGCGGCGCCGGTGAGGAACATCACCAGCCGGTCGATGCCGATCCCCAGACCGCCGGCGGGTGGCATACCGTGGCGGAGCGCGCGGATGAAGTCGGTGTCCATCCGGGCCATCGACTCCTCGGCCGCGAGGCCCGCCAACTGTGTGCGGAAGAGTTCCTCCTGCAGGTCGGGGTCGTTGAGTTCGGTGTAGGCGTTAGCCAGCTCCATGCCGGCCACGTACAGCTCGAAGCGTTCGGCGACGTGCGGCTGGCCGGCCTTCCGCTTCGTCAGCGGGCAGACCGCCGCAGGATAATCGAGCACGAACACCGGTCCGGCCAGCGTCCCCTCCACCGTGGCCTCGAAGAGCTCGCTTTTGACGACGTCGGGGTGCCGGCCGGCCGTCTCGATGCCGACCCTGGCGGCGGCCGTGGCCACGCTGGCCGGGTCGGTGGGATCGCAGCCGGTCACCTCCCGCAGCAGGTCGACGTAGGTGGCGCGACGAAACGGGGGCGTGAGGTCGACCGCGTGGCCCATCCACTCGAAGCGGCCGGGCGTGCCCGCGGCCCGCGCCGCCTCCAGGATGATCGCCTCGGTGAGATCCATCATGGTGGTGTAGTCGCCGTAGGCCTCATAGGCCTCGAGCATCGTGAACTCCGGATTGTGGCGCGGGCTGACGCCCTCATTGCGGTACACGCGGCCGAGTTCGAACACTCGCTCCAGGCCGCCGACGAGCAGCCGCTTGAGGTGCAGTTCCAGGGCGATCCGCAGCACCAGCGGCATGTCCAGCGCGTTGTGGTGGGTCTTGAAGGGCCGGGCCGCAGCGCCCCCGGCGCTGTCCTGCAGCGTCGGCCCTTCCACCTCCATGTAGCCCCGGTCGGTGAGCACCCGTCGCACCGCCTCGATGATCCGGCTGCGGGCGACGAACCGCTCCCGCACCCCCTCGCCGTGAATCAGGTCGAGATACCGCATCCGCTGGCGGAGTTCGGGATCGACTAGGCCGTGGTACTTGTCGGGAGGCGTCTCGATACTCTTGGCGAGGAAGGTGACGTTGCTGGCGAACACCGTCATCTCTCCCGTCTTCGACCAGCCCAGCCGGCCGTCGACGCCGACGAGGTCGCCGAGGTCGAGGCAGCGCGTCACCTCCCAGTCGTCTGGCCCCACCTGCTTCTTGCCGAGCATGATCTGAATTCGGCCCGTGCGATCGGCGAGCGACAGGAACACGAGGCTGCCGGCGGTCCGCTGAAGCATGATCCGCCCCGCCACCCGCACCGTGGGCCCGTCTTCCGCCTCCCGGCCGACGGCGTCACCCGCGTCTCGCACGGCGGCGATCGCCGTCGCCCTGTCGAACCGTCCGCCCCACGGATCGATTCCCATAGAGGCGAGTTTCGCGAGCTTGTCCCGGCGGGCCTGTTCGAGCTGCCTGGCGGTGCCCCGCGGGGCGTCGGCCGCGGCGGATGGTGGTGGCTGGTGATCGGACATGAGGCCTCGACGCACGGGGCGGGCTCGTGAGCGGACCGCTATTGTCGACGGAAGCCCGGGTTTGGAAAGTCCCGCGGTCCTGCCGGCGAGGCCCGGCACCACGGCCGCGTCGTTCCGCCGTCCACTCGCTGTCCGTGGCCGGCGTGATCCCGGACGTCTGGCCACGATCGCGACCGGTCGAAACGCGGTGGTTTTCGCAGGTCTTCCGTCGCCGCCTCCTGCGGCGACAGCCTGGTTCCAGCGTCTGCTACAACCCTGGGTCATCCCGACCGATCGCCGCCGCATGACCGCCCTCGACCATCTCGCCCCGACGCTGTTTGCGGTCGAAATTCGCACCACTCGCTGGGCCGACCTCGTGGCCTGGTACCGCGAACTGGTCGGGCTCAAGGTGCTGCTGCGGGTGGAGGACGACCGCTATGCGTTGTTCGCGGCGGGCCCCGCTCGCCTGGCGATCCTGGGCCGCGACGTGACCGATCCGGCGAGCCGCCGCTGGAGCCTGGGGTTCGAGGCGACCGACCTCGACGCCGTCCGCGAACGGTTTGTATCCGCGGGCGGCGACGTGCCGCCACCCGCTCTCCATCCCGAGGGGTTCCGGGAACTGGTGGTCGCCGATCCCGACGGCAATCGGATCCGCCTGTTCGCCTGGCCCGACGACCAACACCGCTGACCGCCCGCCATGCCGCCCATCGCCCTGATCGGTATCCTCACCGTCTCGGATCGCGCCAGCCGCGGTGACTATGCCGACGAGGGGGGCCCGGCGATCCGGTCCTATCTCGCGGAGGTGCTGGCGAGCCCTTGGGAACCGCGGCAGCGACTCGTGCCGGACGACCTCGACGCGCTCGCGACGGCGATCCACGACCTGGCGGCCGCCGGCTGCTGCCTGATCGTGACCACCGGCGGCACCGGCCCTACGCCCCGCGACGTCACGCCCGAGGCGACCGAGCGGGCCTGCACGAAACTCCTGCCCGGCTTCGGCGAGTTGATGCGGAAGGTCTCACTTGCGCACGTGCCCACCGCGATCCTGTCGCGGCAGACCGCCGGCGTCTGCGGCCGCGCGCTGGTGGTCAACCTGCCGGGCCGGCCGCGGAGCATCCGCGAGTGCCTCGACGCCGTCTTCCCGGCGATCCCCTACTGCGTCGACCTGATCCAGACGGGCGTCGCCGACCCTCCGCGGCTGGAGACGAATCCCGTCAGGCTCGCGGCCTTCCGTCCCGGCGACTGACCGTCCGCCTGCCCGAGGCATCGCGATCATCGCTGGTCGCGACGGAACTCGATCGTCCTGCGTTCCGCCCTCTCCCAGTCGCCGGCCTCGGCCAGGGCGATGATCTCCTCATACCAGGCGTGTTCCTCGAGTCCGATCTCACGGGCGGCGACCGCCTGTTCGATCGACTTCTTGGCCGCGGCCAGTCGCTGCGGGTTTTTGGTGTTGGTGGCAGTTCGCAGCGCGCCTGAGAATCGTCGATTGGCGAACTCGACGCGGGGCGCCGTGGGGTGGCACCCGGCGCAGGGCGTCAGGCCGGCGAGGACCGCGGCGAGCAGCAGCCTGCGGCGCCACCACCTTCTTCGCGCCGCCGGCAGCATCTGCTCATTGGCCATCGATGGCCACCATTTCGCCGCCGTCAATGCTTGACATGGCGGCCCAGACGTCGTGGTTGATGGAATCGGACACGAATCGCACCGCGCCGTCGCCCAGCGAGACGTTGCAGCCGCCTGGGTGATCGGAATACATCTGGCAAACATGGGCGATGGGGTCGTTGGGCGCATGGATCACGAGGTCTTCGCCCGGCGCCGGACCGCTGTGCACCAACAGGAGCGTGGCCGCCTCGTCGGCGCTGGAACCGGTCATCCTCATGAACGAGTCACTCGGCTGGCTAGACGCGCCAGGGATGGTGCCGGCCCAGGCTTTCTGGGAGACCCGCTGCGAGTGTTCACCGAGAAACACCGTCTTCGACATGCCGTCGACGATCTGGCCGATCCGCAACCAGGAGTTGCGATACAGCGGGCCGTCGGCCTTGTCCTTCCAATCCTCGATGGCGTCCTTCCACGGCTCGTCTCGGCCGCAGTTGGCGACATAGCTCGACCGGGCCAGGAGTGCACCCGAGGAATGCCTGGCCCCGGCCACCGTCTGGACCTCGAAGGGCGTCGACGGCCCGCCATCCGACGGGCAGCGGTAGACGGGCAACGGCTTCGTGACAACCCGCTGATTGGCAGGCGCACCGATGCCCTGTCCGACGCTGGCGACGTAATCCGCGGCCAGGTCGGCCTCCTCAAGATACGAAGCGATCAGCATCCCCCAGCCAGTGCCGGGTGGCCTGTCGAGTGTCACGCCGTCGACCGGCGTCCGGCCCGCCTCGCTGACGTAGCCGGCCGGCAACCGCCGCTTCGTCGATTCGTGGCCGAGGACAGCCAGTTGCAATTGCCTGAGGTTGAGGCCGCATCGCGACCGTCGGCCCGATTCACGGGCCGACTGCACCGCCGGCAGGAGAAGGCCGATCAGCGACGCGATGATGGCGATCACCACGAGCAACTCGACGAGCGTGAAACCTGGGCGACGCCGACACCATCGCCATGGCTGTACGAGGCTGCGCCTGGCCACTCGCGATACCTGCATTCGACCTCCTCTCCGCATATCGGCAGATCATACCTCACCCCCGAGATGGGCCAGGCGGTCAACGCAGACTCCCCTCACGGGGGCGTGATTCAGCCCCGCACGGCCAGGCGACGGGCGACGGCGGGCGCGAAGTACGTGAGGATTCCGTCGGCACCGGCCCGCTTGATCACTAGCAGGCTCTCGAAGGCCGCCTGCTCGCCGTCGAGCCAACCGTTGCCGGCGGCGGCCTGGAGCATCGCGTATTCACCGCTGACTTGATAGGCAAAGGTCGGCGCGGCGAAGGTGGCCTTCACGCGCTGGATGATGTCGAGTGCGGTACCGGCCGGCTTGACCATCACCATGTCGGCCCCCTCGGTAAGATCGAGGGCCACCTCGCGGAGCGCCTCGTCGGAGTTGGCTGGGTCCATCTGATAGGTCTGCTTGTCGGCCACGCCCCGCTGCACCGCGCTGCCCAGCGCCGCCGCGCTGCCCAGCGCATCGCGGAACGGCCCGTAGAAGGCGGACGCGTACTTCGCGGCGTAGGAGAGGATGCAGACGTCGACGAGGCCGGCCGCCTCGAGGGACTCACGGATGGCGGCCACGCGACCGTCCATCATGTCCGACGGGGCGACCACGTCGCAGCCGGCGGCGGCCAGCACGACCGCCTGGCGGCGAAGCACCGCCACCGTCTCGTCATTGAGAATCCGGCCGTCTGCCAGCAGTCCGTCGTGGCCGTGGGTGGTGTAGGGATCGAGGGCCACGTCACAGATCAGCCCGATCGCGTCGCCGAACCGCGAGCGCACCGCCCGCACCGCCCGGCAGGCGAGATTGTCGGGGTCGAGGGCATGGCCACCGTCATCCCGTTTGAGCGCCGGGTCGACGACCGGGAACACCGCGAGCGCGGGGATGCCCAGTCGCACCGCCTCGTCGGCCACCCGGAGCACGCCCTCCACCGGCAGCCGTTCGACCCCCGGCATGCTCGCCACCGGCACGGCCGCCTCGTGGTCGTGGACGAAGATCGGCCAGATCAGATCGGCCGGCGCGAGCGAGGTCTCGGCCACGGCACGGCGGAGCCACGCGTGCCGCCGCAGCCGACGCAGCCGCGTGGCGGGAAACGATCCGGGATGTCCTGCCGTCGTCATGCTCGTGCGTCCACGATGACCGCCGACCCCACCGCGCAGGCCGGCTCGTCTGCCGCTCCCGCCCGTGTGGCGATCGCACAGGACTCGTCGGTCTCCCACACCGCCACCCGGCAGGCCACGACGCCGAGGTCGTCGAGCACGTGCGGCGCCACGACCTCGAGCAGATACCGGGCCATGTTTTCAGCCGTGGGATTCCAGGGCAGAAGGAAGTACTTGGTCGGCTCGGCCTGTCGCACCGCGGCGAGCGCCGTCGCGTCCGCCTCCCAGAGGATGAAGGCGTGGTCCCAGTGGTCGTCGAGCCAGCCCAGCAGCCGCCGCTTGATGAGGGCGAAGTCAACGACGCGGCCCACGTCGTCCACCTCGGTGCCGCCGGCGGCCGGTTCCACCTCGACGTCGACGCGGTAGTTGTGGCCGTGGAGGTAGGCGCACCGTCCCTCGTGGCCGAGCAGACGGTGGCCGGCACAGAACCGCAGACTGCGGACGAGCGACAGGCGGATGGCGGGGAGGTCGTGCATCGGGCGGAAAGAACGCGGGCCGATCGGCGGTGCCGACCGCAGCGATTGCACCAATCATACCCCCTGATTCGTCGTGCTGCGGCCGTTCCCGGGGGGTATCCTTGGAGGCCTCGGGACGCGGGCGGCCTCAGGCCGGCCGCCGGTACCCGTTCGGCCGGGCACCCGCGGCCGCCCCGGAGCGCATCCATGATCCTCGTCACCGGCGGCGCCGGCTTCATCGGCTCGAACTTCGTGCTCGACTGGCTCGCGGCCGGTGACGAGCCGGTCGTGACGCTCGACAAACTCACCTACGCCGGCAACCTCCGCAACCTCGACGCCCTCGCCGATGATCCGCGGCACATCTTCGTGCGGGGCGACATCGCCGACCGCGACCTCGTGGCGCGGCTGCTGGCGGATCACCGCGTGCGGGCGATCGTCCACTTTGCCGCCGAGAGCCACGTCGATCGCTCGATCCACGGGCCCGAGGATTTCGTGGCCACCAACGTGGTCGGGACGTTCCGACTGCTGGAGGCTGCGCGGGCCCACCGGGCCGACCTGCCGCCGACCGAACGGGACCGGTTTCGCTTCCTGCACGTCTCCACCGACGAGGTCTACGGCACGCTCGGCCCCACCGACCCCCCCTTCAGCGAGCGGAGCCAATACCGCCCCAACAGCCCCTACGCGGCCAGCAAGGCGGCCAGTGACCACCTCGCCCGCGGCCATCACCACACGTTCGGCCTGCCGGTGGTCACGACCAACTGCTCCAACAACTATGGCCCCTGGCAGTTCCCTGAGAAGCTAATCCCGCTGTGCATCCACCGGGCGCTCGCCGGCGAGCCCCTGCCGATCTACGGCGACGGCCGCCAGGTCCGCGACTGGCTCTACGTGACCGATCACTGTGCGGCGATCCGGCTGGTGCTGGAGGCCGGCCGACCCGGGGAGGTCTACTGCATCGGCGGTACGAGCGAACTGGCGAACATCGACGTGGTCGGCCTGCTCTGCCGGATCCTCGACGAGGAGTCGCCCCCGGCGGACGGCAGGCGGTATGCCGAGCAAATCACCTTCGTCGCCGACCGTCCCGGCCACGACCGCCGCTACGCGATCGACCACGGCAAGATCACGACTGAGCTCGGCTGGCGGCCGCGGGAGTCGTTCGAGACCGGCCTCCGCAAGACCGTCCGCTGGTATCTCGACCACGGCGACTGGGTCGCCGACGTGACCAGCGGCGGCTATCGCGACTGGATCGGCCGGCACTACGCGGCGGACGAGCGGGGGCTGACGCCGGCCCGGGGAGCGGACGGATGAGCGATCCGGCGCGGAGGATCCTCGTGACCGGCTCCTCGGGGCTGATCGGCAGCGAAGTGGCCGGCCACTTCGACGCCCGTGGCTGGGAGGTGCACGGCGTCGACAACAACCAGCGGGCCGTCTTCTTCGGTCCCGCCGGCGACACGCGCTGGAACCAGGAGCGGCTGACCGCGACGCTGCGTCGCTTCCGCCACCACGAACTCGACGTCCGCGACCGGGCCGGCGTGCTCGCCCTTGTCGCCGAGGTCCGGCCCGTGGCGATCGTCCATACCGCCGCCCAGCCGTCCCACGACCGAGCCGCGGCGATTCCCTTCGACGATTTCGACACCAATGCCGTCGGCACGCTCAACCTCCTCGAGGCCGCCCGCCGCGCCTGCCCCGAGAGTGCGTTCGTGCACATGAGCACGAACAAGGTCTACGGTGATGCGCCCAACGAGATTCCGCTCGTCGAACTCGACACCCGCTGGGACTACGCCGACCCGGCCTACGCCCACGGCATCCCGGAGTCGCTGCGGATCGACCAGAGCAAGCACTCCCTGTTCGGCGCATCGAAGGTCGCCGGTGACGTGCTGGTGCAGGAATACGGCCGCTACTTCGACATGCCCACCTGCTGCCTCCGCGGCGGCTGTCTCACCGGACCGGCCCACACCGGTGTCGAGCTGCACGGCTTTTTGAGCTATCTCGTGAAGTGCAACCTCGAGGGCCGCCGCTACACCGTGTTCGGCTCCAAGGGCAAGCAGGTCCGCGACAACATCCACGCCGCCGACGTGGCCGCCTTCATCGGCAGGTTCCTGGACGCCCCTCGGTCCGCGGCGGTCTACAACATCGGCGGCGGCAAGGCCAACACCTGTTCCATCCTGGAGGCCTTCGCGATGTCGGCTGCCCGCACCGGCAAGGTCATGGACTGGGTCTACGACGAGCGGGCCCGGGCCGGCGACCATATCTGTTACTACTCCGACCTGCGGCGGATGCAGGCCGACTACCCCGGCTGGCGGCCTGAGATCTCCCTCGGGGAGACCTTCGACCAGCTCGTCGAGGCCCACCTGCGGCGGGCGGGCTCCGCCACCTGAGTCCACCCGCATGAAGATTCTCCTCGCCGGCGGCTGTGGGTTCGTGGGGGCGGCGATCTGCCGGCGACTGCTGGCTGCCCGCACGGGTGTCTCGATCACGGTGATCGACAGCCTCCGTCGCCGTGGCTCTGAGACCAACGTGGCCGATCTCGAGGCCCGCGGCGTGCGCGTCGTGCACGGCGACGTGCGACTGGCCGCCGACATCGACCCGCTTGGACCGGTCGACTGGGTGATCGACGCGGCCGCCGAGCCGAGCGTGCTGGCCGGCACAGCCGCCGGCGGGCACACCGGCCGCCGGCAACTGGTCGACCACAACCTGCTGGGCACCGTCAACCTGCTGGAGGCCGCCGCCCGCTGGCAGGCCGGCGTCGTGCTCCTGAGCACCAGCCGCGTGTATGCGATCCCGGCCCTCGCCGCCCTGCCGATGGTGAAGCGGGCCGGCCGCGGCGCCGCCTGCTTCGCCCTCGACGAGACGCGGCCCCTGCCGCCGGGCGTGTCGGCCGCCGGCATCCGCGAGGACTTTCCGGCCGGGCCGCCCTGTTCGCTCTACGGCGCGACGAAGCTCGCCGGCGAGACGCTCGCCGGCGAATACGCGAACGCCGCCGGCACGCCGCTGGTGATTGACCGCTGCGGCGTGCTGGCGGGGGCGGGGCAGTTCGGCCGGGCCGACCAGGGCATCTTCTCCTGGTGGATCCACCGCTGGGCCGCCCGGCGACCGCTCGCCACGATCGGCTTCGGCGGTCGCGGCCTGCAGGTCCGCGACTGCCTCCATCCCGACGACCTGGCCGATCTGCTGGTCATGCAGATGGCCGCGGTCAGACCGGGCGCGCCCGAACTCGTCAACGCGGCGGGGGGCGCGGCCGCGGCGACGAGCCTGGCCGAGCTTTCGGCCTGGTGCGCCGCACGCTTCGGGCACCATGATGTGGGAGCGTCGACCGAAATCCGGCCCTACGACCTGCCCTGGGTCGTGCTCGACCACTCCGCCGCGACGGCCCGCCATGGCTGGCGGCCGGCACGCAACGCACCAAGCATCTTCGAGGAAATCGCCGACCATGCCGAACGCCATCCAGGCTGGCTCGACCGCTGCGACGGCTGAGCGGACGGCGGCCTGGCCGCCTCGCCCCGCGCCACCCCGCATGCTGTCGGTCGTGATCCCGGCCCGCGACGAGGAGGGCTGCATCGCCTCGACCGTGGAACACCTCGATGCCGAGCTCACGTTCCAGGGCGTGCCTCACGAGATCGTCGTGGTCGACGACGGCTCGACCGACGCGACCTGGAGCCTGCTCGAACAGCTGGCCGCGCGGATCGCCGTACTCGTGCCGGTGAGGAACCCGGGCCCGCACGGCTTCGGTCGGGCGATCCAGCGGGGGCTGGCCGCCTTCAGCGGCGACGCCGTGGTGATCATGATGGCCGACCAGAGCGACGACCCCAGCGACGTCGTCCGCTACTGGCGCCTGCTCGGCGAGGGCTGGGATTGCGTCTTCGGCAGCCGCTTCATCAAGGGCAGTGCCGTGGTCGACTACCCGCGGGTGAAGCTGTTCCTGAACCGGCTGGCCAACTGGTTCGTGCGGGTGCTGTTCCAGATCCGGCTCAACGACACCACCAACGCCTTCAAGGCCTACCGTCGGGAGGTGATCGAGGGCTGCATGCCGATTCTCTCGCCCCACTTCAACATCACCGTTGAGCTGCCGCTCAAGGCGATCGTCCGCGGCTTCACCTGGACGGTGATCCCGATCAGTTGGCGGAACCGCCGCACCGGCATCGCCAAGCTCAGGATCCGCGAGATGGGCACCCGCTATTTCTTCATCGTGGCCTACGTCTGGCTCGAGAGGTATTTCAGCTGCGGTGACTATCGGCGGCTCAATCCGCCCACCCACCCATCCTCCGACGTGGGGCCGCGATGAGGATCGTGCTCTTGGGAGCGACCGGTCAGGTGGGCCGCGAACTGGCCGCGACGCTGCCGGCCCTGGGCGAGGTGATCGCCTGCGGCCGTGACCGGGCCGACCTCGAGCATCCCGACGCGGTGCGGTCGCTGCTTGCCCGCGAGCGGCCCGACGTGATCGTCAACGCCGCCGCCTACACCGCCGTCGACCGGGCCGAGGCCGAGCCAGAGCGGGCGGAGCTGGTCAACGCCACGGCCGTCGACCGGATCGCGGCGGAGGCCCGCCGGCTGGACGCGGTGCTCGTCCACTACTCCACCGACTACGTCTTCGACGGCGAGGCCGCTGGCCGCCGCACCGAGACCGACCCGCCGCGACCACGCTCGGTCTATGGCCGGACGAAGCTCGCCGGGGAGCGGGCGGTCGCGGCGGCGGGCGGCCGCCATTACGTGTTCCGCACCAGTTGGGTGTACGCCCTGCACGGCGCGAACTTCCTGCGGACGATCCTGCGACTGGCCGCGGAGCGGGAGGAGTTGGCCGTGGTGGCCGACCAGACCGGCGCACCGACCCCCGCGGCCCTGATCGCCGAGATCACCGCCGAGTTTCTCGGGCGCGCCGGGGATGCGGCGGCCCCTGCCCCGGGCCTCTATCACCTCGCCCCACGGGGCGAGACCACCTGGCACGCCTACGCTGAGATGCTGCTCACCGAGGCGCGGGCGGCGGGTCTGCCGCTCAAGGTGCGGCCCGGGGGCGTGCGGCCACTGGCCACGGCCGAGTATCCGACTGCCGCCCGCCGCCCTGCCAACTCGCGGCTGTGCACCGCCAAACTGGAAGCTGCCCTCGCACGTCGGCTGCCGAGGTGGGAAGATGGCGTGCGGGCGGCGGTCGCGGCCTTGGTCGCGGCCGCCCACGACTGAGCATTGCGTCCGATCCCCGGCGGGCACGGCATGACCATGCGGAAGGGCATCATCCTGGCCGGCGGCAGCGGCACCCGGCTCCACCCGGTCACGCTCGGGGTCTCCAAGCAGCTGCTGCCGGTGTACGACAAGCCGATGATCTACTACCCGCTTAGCGTGCTCCTGCTGGCGGGCATCCGCGAGATCCTCGTGATCTCGACGCCCCACGACACGCCCCGGTTTCGCGAGCTGCTCGGCGACGGAAACCACTGGGGCATCCATCTGGCCTACGCCGAGCAGCCCCGTCCGGAGGGGCTCGCCCAGGCCTTCCTGCTCGGGGAGGCGTTCCTGGCGGGCAGCCCGTCGGTGCTCGTGCTCGGCGACAACATCTTCTACGGCCACGGCCTCGCGCAGCGGCTGGCAGCAGCGGCGGCCCGCTCCGCCGGCGCGACCGTCTTCGCCTATCCCGTCGCCGACCCGGAACGCTACGGCGTCGTCGAGTTCGACGCGGCCGGTCGGGCGGTCTCGATCGAGGAGAAGCCCCGACGACCCCGCAGCCGCTACGCCGTCACGGGGCTCTACTTTTACGACGAGCAGGTCGTCGACATCGCCCGCGGCATCGAGCCCTCGGCGCGGGGCGAACTCGAAATCACCGACGTCAATCGCGTCTACCTCGAAGGGGGCCAGCTGGCGGTCGAGTTGATGGGCCGCGGCGACGCCTGGCTCGACACCGGCACGCACGACAGCCTGATCGAGGCCGCCCAGTTCATCCAGTCCCTCGAGAAGCGGCAGGGGCTCAAGATTTGCTGCCCCGAGGAGATCGCCTGGCGGCACGGCTGGATCGACGATCAGGCCCTCGCCGACCTCGCCCGACCGCTGGTCAAGAGCGGCTACGGCGAGTATCTGCTCGGCCTGCCGGGCGAGGGCCGCCTGCCGTGAAGGCCGAGCCCACCGCCATCCCGGACGTGCTCGTGATCGAGCCACAACTGTTCGGCGACGACCGAGGTTCGGTCTTCGAGAGTTTCAACGCGGCCGCCTTCGCGGCGGCGGTCGGGCGAACCGTTCCCTTCGTGCAGGACAACCATAGCACCAGTCGCCGGCACGTGCTCCGCGGCCTGCACTACCAGGAGCCGCAGCCGCAGGGCAAGCTCGTGCGGGTCGTGGTGGGCAGCGTGTTCGACGTGGCCGCCGACATTCGCCCCGGCTCGCCGACCTTCGGCCGCTGGGTGGGTGTGGAACTCACGGCCACCAACCGTCGTCAACTGTGGGTGCCAGAGGGGCTGGCCCACGGGTTTCTCGTCCTCTCGGAGGTGGCCGAGGTGCTCTACAAGGCCACCGCCTTCTACGCGCCCGGCTGCGAGCGGTGCGTCCGTTGGGACGACCCGACCCTGGCCATCGACTGGCCGCTGAACGGGCCTCCAGTCTTGTCGCCGCGGGACGCCGCTGCACCGCGGTTCGGGCCGGATCGCTGAGCAGCCGCGGTGGGCGGCTGCCGGCGACCGAAGGTAGTCTGGAAGGCGGTGTTCGGCGGCCAGGACGGCGGCCGTCGCGACCGAGGACAGTCCCCGACCCATGGCCGAATCCAGCAGCGCGAATCATCCGCCGGCCGTCGTCGTCGTGGGCATGCACCGCTCCGGCACGTCGCTGGTGGCGTCACTCTGCCAGGCGGCCGGCATCGACATGGGCACCGATCTGTTGGGGCCGCACCCTGGCAACGGGGCGGGCCACTTCGAGGACCTTGAGTTTTTGCACTGGCACGAGCGGGTGCTGCAGGCCACCGGCATCGGACCGGAGGGCTTCGTGGCGGGCGGCGGCATCACGGTGCCCGACGGGCTGCGGCGCGAGGCCGAACAACTCGCCTGGGATCGTCGCCGCCGTGGCCATCCCTGGGGGTGGAAGAACCCGCGCACCACCCTGCTACTCGACTTTTGGCGGGAGTGTCTCCCCGAAGCGGTGTTCGTGGCCGTTGTACGGCCGCCCTGGGACGTGATCGACTCGCTGTTTCGGCGGGGCGACTGGGCTTTCCGCGCCAATCCCACCTTCGCGCTCGATGTCTGGCGGCACTACAACCAGTCCCTGCTCGTCTTCGCCCAGCGGTGGCCAGAACGGATCGTCGTCTGCGACCTCGAGCGGGTCGTCGAACGGCCGGCCGCCCTGTTCGGAACGCTCCGGGACCGCTTCGGGATGCCGGTCGTGGATCCGCCCGCGTGCTACCGGTCGGGCATGCTGCACGCGGTCGAGCCACCGGCCATCGCGGCGGCATTGCGGCTGGCGGCCCCCGACACGGCGCGTCTCCACGAGTCGCTCCGCGGCACGGCTGCGGGGGCCGACACGGCGGCCGACGCCTCGACCCTGCCGGCCTTCGACGCCGCGGTCATGCTCTGGTCGCGCCTGCGGGCGGTGGAAGGGGACCTGGCCCGCACGAACGCCGCCCTGGAGGAGGCCGGCCGGAACCAAGCCGGACTCACCGCCGAGTTGCTCCAGACGCGACTGTCGCTCGACGACGCCACCTCGCGGGCCGAGGGCTATCGCATCGCCCAACAGCAGCAGCTGACCGATGCCAGCGAACGGGCCGCCCTCCATGAGGCGGACCTGCGCCGTCACGAGGCCGAGGCTAACCGCCTCGAGGCCGAGCGAACGCGTGCGGCCGGCCTGACGAAACAGGCCGAGCAGCTGGTGGCCAGGATCGACGCCCTGGCGGCCGAACGCGACGCGCTCGTCGAGCGCGAACGGTCGCTTGAGGCCGAGACGGCGCGGCTAACGCTCGTCGAGGAGGCCGCTCGGCGGCAGTGCGACCGCGTCACGGGACAACTCTCCGACCTGCAGGCGGAACACGCCCTGCAGCACGAGAAACTGGCCGGGTTATCGGCCGAACGAGCCCGGCTCGTCGAGGCGCTGGCCACCGCGGAGGCGACGGCCGACGTGCTCCGGGACGACGTCGAGCGGCTGGAGGCGGCCTGCCGCGACAACATCGCCTTCCGACGGCAACTCGATCGCGAACTGTCGCGCATGGCGAAGAGCCGCTCGTGGCGGCTGACGGCACCCCTGCGGGATCTCCGCCGCTGGGGCCAGAGGCTGCCCGTCCGGACCGCGGACCGCCTGTCGCGGACGGGACGCCGCTGGTGGCGCCGCCTGCCCATGAGTATCCCCGCCAAGCAGCGGCTGCGCGGGTTTCTCTTCACCCGCCTGCCCTGGGTCTTCGGCTGGACGCGATCGTATCGCGAGTGGCGGACCGTCAGCAACGCCCTGGCAAACGGCCCGCTCGGACTTGGGTCCCTGCCGCCGGCCGGCCCGCCCGCGGGGCTGCGGGTGATCGCGATGCACCTGCCGCAGTTCCACCGCATCCCCGAGAACGATGCCTGGTGGGGCGAGGGGTTCACCGAATGGACCAATGTCCACCGCGGCCGCCCCTTCTTTCCCGGTCACGAGCAGCCCGCCGTCCCACACCCCGACATCGGCTACTACGACCTGCTCGACCCGGACACGCTCGAGCGGCAGGCGGCCATGGCCCGCCGCTACGGCGTGCATGCCTTTTGCTTCTATCACTACTGGTTCGACGGTCGCCGACTGCTCGAGAAGCCGCTCGAACGGCTGCTGGCGACGGGCCGGCCGGACTTTCCCTTCTGCCTCTGCTGGGCCAACGAGAACTGGACCCGCACCTGGGACGGCCGCGAGCGCGAGGTGCTCGTCGCGCAGCAGCATTTGCCGGACAACGACGCCCGCTTCATCTACGACCTGATCCCCTACCTCCGCGACCGGCGGTACGTGCGGGTCGAGGGGCGGCCGCTGGTGGCGGTCTACCGGCCCGAATCGTTGTCCGACGCCGCCGCCACCGCGGCCACGTGGCGGCGGGCCTGCCGCGACGAGGGGGTCGGAGAACTCCACCTCGTGGCGGTCCGCAGCTTCGACAAGCGGAATCCTCGCGAGTTCGGATTCGATGCAGCGATCCAGTTTCCGCCGCTGCTGATCCCGGCGGAGAACCGTGCCGCCGACCCGACGGTGGGGGCCGATCCGTCGTTTCGCGGCTCGCTTTTCGAGTACGAAGACGCCGCGCGGTTTTCGCTGGCGGAGGCGG
The DNA here is from genome assembly GCA_016872955.1 of Planctomycetota bacterium. Taxonomy (GTDB): domain Bacteria; phylum Planctomycetota; class Planctomycetia; order Pirellulales; family UBA1268; genus QWPN01. The sequence continues at coordinate 14,529 of VGYP01000002.1, read as the reverse complement.
CCCCGGACGCCACGCTGTATCGAGGCGTGATGCCCGCCTGGGACAACACCGCCCGCCGCATGGAGCGGGCCACGGCCTGGATGCACGCCTCGCCGGAAGCCTACGGCCGCTGGCTGCGGGAGGCGATCGCCCTCACCGGCCGCGAGCAGCCGCCCGACCGGCGGCTGGTGTTCGTCAATGCCTGGAACGAGTGGGCGGAGGGGGCCCATCTCGAGCCCGACGTGCGGCACGGCTACCGCCATCTCGAGGAGACGGCCGCCGCGGTGGGCCTGGCTCCCCAGGCACCCGCCCCCCGTGACGATCTGCGGCTGCTCGTGCTCAGCCACGACGCCCACCTGGCCGGGGCCCAGATGGTGACGCTCCGCACCGTGCAGCAGTGGAAGCGGGCGGGGATCGAGGGCGTGCGGATCGTGTGCGTGGGTGGGGGCGTGCTGCGGCCGGCCTTCGAGGCCGCCTATCCCACGACGGTGCTCGAAGACCTGCCCGACGAGCCCGGCCGCCGTCGGGCGCTGGCCGCCGCCGCCGACTTCGCCGGTCGCCCGCCGTCGGTCGTCTACTCGAGCACCGTGGTCAACGGACCGGTGCTCGAATGGATCCGGCCTCTCGGCATGCCGATCGTGACCCACGCCCATGAACTGCAAAAGTCGATCGAGCACTGGGCGCCGGGGGAGATCTTCGCGGCCACACGCCGCGCCAGCGACCTGTTCATGGCGGCCGCGCCGGCGATCCGCGACAACCTGGTCGTCCGGCACGGCATCGCGGCGGACCTGGTGCAGGTCGTGCCCGCCCACATCGCCTGCGACGACGAGGCCCCGTCCACGGCGGTGATCGAGGCTCTGCGAAGCGAGTGGGGCGCGGACCCCACCGGCATCGTGGTCGTCGGCTGCGGCACGACCGACTGGCGGAAGGGGCCCGACCTGTTCTGCGAGATCGCGGCCCGGGCCGTCGCCCACAGGTCCGACCTGCGATTCGTCTGGGCCGGCGGCGACGCCGACTACCACCGCGAATGGCTCGCCGAGCGGAACCTGGAGGGACACGTGCATTTTCTGGGTACGCGGGGGGACGTGCGACGGCTCCTGCACGCGGCCGACCTGTTCCTGCTCTCGTCCCGCGAGGATCCGATGCCGCTGGTCGCTTTGGAGGCCGCCGCGACCGCCCTGCCGGTGGTCTGCTTCGCCGGCGCCGGCGACATCCCAGCGTTCGTGGGCGACGACGGCGGCGTGGTGGTGCCGATGGAGGACGTCGCGGCGGCGACGGCCGCGATCCTCCGTCTGGCCGATGACGCCGGGCAGCGGCGGTCGCTGGGTCGCTCGATCGCCGGCCGTGTGCGGGCCACCTACGACAGCCGCGTGGTGGCCACCGAGACGCTGCGTCTGCTGCGGGAGGTGGCCGCCGGCCGGCGGGCCTGGGCGGCAGCCGCGGCTCCGCTCGTCAGCGTGATCGTGCCCAACTACGAGCACGCCCCACACCTCCCCGAGCGGTTAGCGTCGATCCTCGACCAGGATGTCGTGGACATCGAGATCATCCTGCTCGACGATCGATCGGGCGACGGCAGCCTCGCCATCCTCGAGGAGTTCGCGCGGCGCGAGCCGCGGGCCTCGGTGGTGGCCAACACGGTCAACTCCGGCTCCGCCTTCCGCCAGTGGCGCAAGGGCCTCGTCCAGGCGCGGGGCCGCTACGTGTGGATCACCGAATCGGACGACGCCGCGCGACCCGGGCTGTTGCGGACGCTCGTCGCGATGCTCGAAGCGAATCCGCAGGCCGTGCTGGCCTACTGCCAGTCGGAGATGATCGACGAACGGGGCGGCTCGCTGGGGCTGCCGCTCGACTGGACGGCCGACATCTCGCCGGAGCGTTGGCGGAAGCCGTACCTCGCCGCCGGCCGCGATGAACTGGCCGCCGCCCTGATCCACAAGAACACGATTCCCAACGTCAGCGCCGTCCTGTTCCGCAACGCTCCCGACCTGGTCGACCTGATCGACGCCGACATGCGGCTGTGCGGCGACTGGCTGGCCTACGTGCGGCTCTGTGGCCGCGGCGACGTGGCTTTCTCCCCCGAACCCCTCAACCTCTGGCGGCAGCGGACGTCGCACTCCCGCACCCGTCCGCCGGGTGAACTGGAGTGGGAGGAGGGCCGTCAGGTGATCGCCGCCGCCGCGGGTATCCTGGGGCTCGACGCAGAGGCCGCGCGCGAGCGGCTGGACGCGTTTCGGCGGAGGTGCGAGGGTTGGCGGGCCGCCGCCCGCGAGGGTCTCCTGTCATGAGCCTCCAGCACGCCGACATCGTCCGCGACACCGAGGCGGCCGTCGCCGCCGGGGGTGTTCCCCTCGACGCGACACTTCGCATGCTCCGTCGTCTGCCGCTCGACGCCTTCGGAGAGACGCTGCTCGACATGCCCGATCCCGCGTTGCCGGCACTCTCGGGCCTCCTGCCCGCGATGGCCTCCGCGGAGACGCAGCAGGCTTTCACCGGCGCTGCCGGCCGCACGCTCTTGCCGGAGAGCCTGGCCTTCGTGCGGGCACTGATGGCCGTCTGGCAGCGGCTCGGCACACGGCCGCTCGCGGAGGCGAAAATCCTCGACTACGGGTGCGGCTACGGCCGCCTGCTGCGGCTGTTGTTGCACGCCGCGGACCCGGGACAGCTGTTCGGCTGCGACCCCTGGGATCGAGCGATCGACCTCTGCCGGCAGGACCGTATTCCCGTCGACCTGCAGGTGACGCCCTATCTGCCGGAGCGGTTGCCCTACCCCGCCGGCTCCTTCGATCTGGTCTACGCCTTCTCCGTGTTCACGCACACGTCGCGACGGGCGACGCGGCAGGCCCTGGCGGCGATCCGGGCGGCCACCGCACCGGGCGGCCTGCTCGTGGCCACGATCCGCCCGGTGGTGTACTGGAACGTCCACGCCGGGCTCACGCCGGAGGATCGGCAACAGCTCGAGACGGCCCACGCCACCGACGGCTTCGCCTTCCGGCCCCACAAGCGACCGCCCGTCGATGGCGACATCACCTATGGCGACACCTCGATGACCGTGGCGGCCTTGGCCGACCTGGCCCCCGGCTGGCGGGTGATGCACGAAGAGATCCTACCGGAGTCGCCGTTCCAGCGGATCGTCTCTCTGCAGGCCACGGAGGGGAGCGGCTGACGGCGCGGCCGTCGCCGACGCGGATGGCACGCCCCGATCATGCTCCGGCCCGCCAACTGCTGCCCGCCCTCCTGGGCCTGCGGGGCGTGGCCGCCGTGGCGGTGCTGCTCTTCCACCTCCACCATCTCGTCGCCCTGCCGCTGCCCCCGCGGTGCGGCTTCATCGGCACCCATTTCGGCCTGGGCGTCACGTTGTTCTTCGTGCTCAGCGGGTTCTCGCTGTGCCACTCGACGATCCATTCGATGGGGCGGCCCGATTGGATCCGCGACTACCTGGTGAAGCGGTTTTTCCGGATCGCGCCGCTGTTCTACGGCATGCTCGTGGTCTGGGTGGTGTACTTCTGGAGCCACGGGGTGGCGCCCGACCTGGCCACGCTGCTGCTCAACCTGACCTTCACGTTCAACCTGGTGCCCGGCAAGCACGAGTCGATCGTGGCGGCCGGCTGGACGATCGGCGTCGAGATGATCTTCTACTGCCTGCTGCCGGTGCTGCTGGCCACGATCCAGAGCCTGCGGGCCGCCGTTGTCTGCCTGGCGCTCGCGGCGGCCGTGAGCGGGGCGGGTCGGGCGGCGCTAGTGCGGGGGGGCGACGCGCTGGCGGGCTACGCCAACTTGTCGTTCATCGCTTCGCTGGTGGTGTTCGTGGTCGGCATCGCCGCCTACCACCTGTGGCGGGCGCTGCCCGGGGGCCGACGCCCGGTCGCGATCGTGGCGGCCGTCACCCTCGGCCTGGCAGCCGTGCTCGTCTCACCGCTGCAACTGCGGCTGCTGGGGCCGTGGCGACCCTTGACGACGCTCTGGGGCCTGTGCTTCGCCGGCCTCACCGTCTGGCAGGCGGCGGCGCCGACCCACTTCCTGGCGGCACGGCCGATGCAGTTCCTCGGCGACCGCAGTTACAGCATCTACCTGCTGCATCCGCTGCTGATCGCGGTCTTCAAAAACCCGATTCTCCGCATCCACACCGGGCTGACCGACATCCTCGGCGAGTGGGCCTTCCTGGGCACCGGTTGCGTGGTCACGGCCCTGGTCACGGCCGTGGCGACCTGCACCCACGCCTGGGTGGAACTGCCCGGCATCCGTGCCGGGGCCCGGCTGATCGCCGCCCTCACCGGCCGAGCGGTCGCGGCGACTTCCGCCGCACCCCGGCCCATGCCGGCCGCCATGGGCCTGTCGCCCCCGGCCCGTGGCGGGGTGCTCGCCGATCCCCGCTGGCACTGGGCCGTCGTGGTGCTGGCGCTGGCCATGCTCTGCGTGTCGGGATCGATCGCCATCCGCTATCGCGATCAGCCCCTCGTCGACATCCACGCCTTCCGACAGACGCAGACGGCGCTGACGGCGGAGTGGATGGTTCGCGAGGGCTGGCGGCTCGACTACCAGACGCCCGTCGCGGGTGCGCCCTGGTCGATCCCCTTCGAGTTCCCCATCTACCAGTCGGTCGTGGCGGCGATCGTGGCGGTCACCGGCTGGGACCTCTCGGCCACCGGCCGCGTGGTCAGCTGGCTGTTTCTGGCGGCCTGCGGCTGGCCCGCCTGGCAACTCGCCGCGCGGCTGCGGCTGCCTCGGGCGGTGCCCTGGGTGTTCGCTGCCCTGCTCTGGTCGGCGCCGCTTTTCATCTACTGGGGGCGGTCGTTCATGATCGAGACGACGGCCGTGTTCTTCACGCTCGCCTGCCTTCCCTGGTGGATCGACGTCGTCGCCAGCCGAGGTGGCTGGTGGAGCCGCGGACTGTTCGTCGCCACCGCCACGCTCGGCGTGCTCCAGAAGTCGACCACCACCGGACCGGTGCTGCTCGCACTGCTGGTGGCGGGCGCGGTGATGTGGTGCGGCGGTGCCGGCCGGAGGTTTCGGGCCGGGGCTTCCTGGGGCGTGGCGCTCGGGCTGGTGGCCCTCGCGATCGGCGCGGCCTGGGTCGCCCACTCCGACACCGTTAAGGCGGCCAATCCGCTGGGGCGTCTGCTCACCTCGAGCGGTCTGACGGCCCACAACCTCGGCTCCTTGGCCCTGCGGCTCGATGCCGCGACGTGGCACGGCGTGGTCTGGGAACGGGGGCTGCGGGGGAACGCCGGCGGATGGCTGGCCGTCGCCGCCCTGGCCGCCTGCCTGTGCTGGCCGGACGGCAGCCGCTGTCGCACGCGACGCCGCGAGCGGGTGCTCGTGGTCCTGTGCCTGGCGCTCTATGTCGCGCCCCTCGCGATCTTCACCCCCCTGCACGTGGTGCACGAGTACTACCAAGTCGCCTGCCTGATGTTTCTGCTGGCCGCGGTCGCGATCGCGATCGGTTCCTGGCTGCCGCGGACGACGGGGGTGGCCGCCCTGGCCCCGCTCGCCCTGGTGCCGTTCCTGATCGCCAACGTCGCCGCCTACCGTGCCTGCTACCGCATCGTGGTCAAACGCCCCATCGAGCAGCAGGACCCGCTCTCCGTGGGCCGCTACCGGCTCGGGCTGTGGCTGCGGGAGGCCACGCCCGCCGCCAGCGGCCTGGTCGTCTTCGGGGAGGGGGACTACAGCAGCGAGCTGCCCTTCCACGCGGGCCGCAAGGCCTTCGTCTGCCCGGCCTGGTTCCCCGATATCGCCGAAGTCTGGGAGCACCCCGAGGTCTCGCTCGGCGGGCTGCCCCTGGGGGCGGTCGTGGTGGCACCGCAGGCGGATACCACGCCGGCGGCGCCGTGGTTTCGGCGGCGACCGACGACCGACGCCATCCGGGCCCGGATCGCCAGCGGCCACTGGCGGCACGAGGTCGTGGAGGGCTGCGACGTACTGCTGCCGGTCGCGGCGGCCGTCACGCCCGCCGCACCACCCACAGATCCTGGTGGTTCCACCACAGACCCTCGTTGAAGACCGCGATCTGCAGCCGGCCCGGCAGGGCCCTGATCCGGTCGCAGACGTACGACGGTGTGACGGCCATCAAGCCGTACTCCTCGCCCCGCAGGTCGAGCTGCTCGCTGTCGGCGCGGAACCACCAGCCCTGGCGATTGAAGGCGGGATCACCCAGATGCGGCAGGCTCTGGTAGCCGTGCGTCGTGAACACCAGCAGGCCGCCGGGCAGGACCGCCTCATAGAGCCGCAGCAGCCACCGCGAGAACGACTCATCGGGCATGTGCGAGAAGAACGACAGCGCGAAGACGACGTCGAAGGGCTGGAGCCGGAGATCCTCGGGCCGGCTCGCCGACGGCATCGCCCGGGCCCCGAGCTTCTGCAGAAACAGCACCGCCTCGTCGTGGATGTCGGCACAGGTGACCTCCCAGCCGGGCAGGCCCTGGGCGATCAGGTGCCGGGTGACGCAGCCGTAGCCGGAGGCGAACTCCAAGAGCCGGCCCGACGACTTGTCGGGCAGGTTGCGGGCCAGCAGTTCCCGCAGCCGTTCGGCCGACATCCGGCCGTCGGTGAAGTAGTACTGGATTGCCTGGTAGGCATCGGGGAAGCCGTTGTGCTTGGCGACGAACTGGAAGATCATGTCGGCCGGATGGACGTCCGCTCGGACGCCCAGTCGGGCGGCGATTTCGGTAATCTCCGTGCGGTGCTCCGCGAGATAGACCCGCATCTGCCGGGTGTTGGCTTCGTGACTCATGACGGCTGTCGACGCGGGGGGATGGGAACTCAGCCAAGGCGTGATTATATACGGGCCACACGACCCTGGCGCGTCGTCACGCGGGCCACGGACTCACGCCGCGCGACCCGCGGAGGCGGGTGTCGACGCGACCTCTGGTTGGAGGGCGGCAGCCGTCTCCTCCAGGAACTGGTAGCCATGCCGCTGGTCCGGTTCGAGGTGGGCGCCCTCGCCCCACTCGTTCCAGGCGTTGATGAACACCAGTCGCCGCTCGGGGGGCTGCTCCCGCCGCATCCGTGCGACGGTGGCGTGCAGCCAGCGGCCGTAGAGTCGCGGCGTCGCGCCGGCCCAGACCGTGGCCTGCTCCATCCGCCGTGGCGTATTGTCCCAGCCCGGCATCACGCCACGGAACAGCGGGTAGTCGGGCAGCGGCTGCGACAGGGCGTGGCTCACCGCATCGCGGTAGTCGAGCACGCCCCCGCGGAAGGAGCCGGCCTCGGCAGGTGACAGGCGGCGGGCCGACAGTTGCAGCGGCGGAACCTGGATCGCCGCATCGAAGCCCAACGTCCGCGGATCGGTCTGGTCGAAAGCGTGGACGGCCGCGAGATAGAGTCCCGGCAGGCCCGCCCGGTCGGCGATCCACCGCCATGCCCGAGCGCTGGCCGCCGGATCGGCGAGCAGACCAGGCCGGTAGACGGCCACGAGCGGCCGACCCTCGACCGTGATGTAACGCGGGTCGCGGAGGACCGGCAGCAGGTCGACGAGGAACCGCTCGTCGTCCGCGGGTGAATGCCGCTGCTCGAGCAGCACCTCGCCGTCGAGGCCATCCCAGGTCCGCGTCCAGTTCTCGTTGGCCCAACAGAGGCAGAAGGGAACGTTGGGGCGGCCACTGGCCAGCAGCCGCTGGAGCGGTTTTTCCAGGATGCGCCGCCCGGAGAACCAGTAGTGATAGAAGCAGAATCCGTGGATCCCGTGCCGACGGGCCATGGCGGCTTGTCGCTCCAGCACGGCGGGATCATCGAGGTCGTAGTAGCCGACGTCGGCGTGGGGCACCTGGGGTTGCTCGTGGCCGACGAACATCGGTCGACTGCGGCGGACGAACGTCCATTCGGTGAATCCATCGCCCCACCAGGCGTCGTTCTCGGGCACGCGGTGAAACTGGGGCAGGTACATGGCGATCGCCCGCACGTCATTGCCCGCGGCGGGCTCGTCGCCGGCGGACGCAGCGGCGGTCGTGGGTGAGAGCCGGGGGGCGTAGCGGGCAACGGCCGCCGCTCGCCTGCTGGCATCGGCGGCGACCGGCTCGTATTCGTGGACCAGGAAGTGGACGAAGGGATCGGTCTGCGGCGCCGGCCCGCGGGCCGTCGCATAGGCCTCCGACGAGAACCGTGGCGAGAGCCGTCTGCGTTCCCGCCAGCCGATCGACACGAAATGCCCCAGCGGCTCGACGTCGGCCAGGGCGACGTCGGGATTGTGCTCCAGATACCAGTGGAGGTCGAACAACGGATGCGGATTCCTGCCCTCCCGCCAGCCGTGATCGAGGTAGTGGGCGAGGGGTTCGAGTCCGGCCGACGCCACGTCCGGGTTGCGGGCGAGGTAGCCCGCCGCGTCAAAGGCCGGGTGCGGGTTGTATCCCTTTCGCCAGCCCTCCGTCAGGTAGTGCAGCAGGGGTTCGGCATCGGTGGCCTTCACTTCGGTGTAGCGCTGCCGATACCACGACGGGTCGAACAGCGGGTGTGGCGGACGGCCCTCCCGCCAGCCGTGGGCGACGTAGTGCGCGAGCGGATCGAGGCCCGCGTCCCGCACGTCGGCGTGACGGGCGAGATACCAGGCCGCGTCGAAGATCGCCCGGGGCGAGTGGGCCTTGTGGCGCCCGCGGGCGCGGTAGTACCGCCAGGGCCGCCAGCGGACCCTCCGCCGGCCGCCGTAGGTGGCCGCATACCACACCCGGTCGAAATACGGCCGCAGCACGGCCTTCGGCGGCGACATCGCGCGCTCCTCGTCCTCGCGGTGCATGCCCGGCGACCAGCGACCGAAGCCCGTCGATCCGAGCGGAGGGCGGGAGGGATACGGAACGCCGCCCGATGAGTCAAGGGCGGTCGAGGCCGGAGACGGCGGCGACCAGGCGGGCCGGGCCGTGGGGCGGGCTCACGAGCCGCTGCCGGCCGGGAGCCGTTCGTCCCGGACCACGACCCCGTGCGACAGCTCGATCACACGGTTGCACTCCCGGGCGATCAGTTCGGCCGAGTGGGAGGCGATCACGAGGATGCCGCTGCGAGCCACCAGTGACCGGATCCGCTCCTCGGCCACCTGTCGGAACTCCGCGTCCCCGACCGACAGCCACTCGTCCATCAAGAGGATGTCGGCCTGCGCGCTCGTCGTGATCGCGAAGGCCAGCCGCATCATCATGCCGGTGGAATAGGTGTGCACCGGCATGTGCAGGTAATCGCCCAGCCCGCTGAAGTCGGCGATCTCCGGCGTGAGTCGCCGGATCGTCGGCCGGTCGAGTCCGAGCAGCAGTCCCCGGATCACGATGTTCTCGTACCCGGTCGCTTCCCGCTCGATGCCGAGCATCGGGTTGACGAGGCTCGTGATCGAGCCCTCACGGCAGCAACGGCCGCCGGTCGGCACATAGACGCCCGCCAGGGTCTGCAGGAGCGTCGACTTGCCCGCGCCGTTATGCCCGACGAGGCCCAGCCGGTCGCCGTCCCGCAGCTCGAACGAGACGCCCCGCAGCGCCTGCACGACCGCGATGCCGGTTCCGCGGCCGATGCGGCCGCCGGTGGCGGCCGCGGTCAGCGTCTTCTTGAGCGACTCTCCGTCGGCCCCGAAGATTGGGTACTCCACCGACACGTCCTGGAGCGCGAGCATGGCCATGGGAGGTCACACCCAGTAGACGACCCGCCGCCGGCAGGCGGCATAGAGAAAGGCCGCGATCGCCACGTTGAGTGTCGTAAAATAGACGAGGAACCACATCGTGCCCGGGGCCGGGAGGCTTCCCAACAGCGGCAGTCGCAGGATGTCGAGCAGTTGCGCCAGAGGGTTGTAGAGGATGAATCGCGACCGGTCGGGCAGCTTCTCGGGAAACCAGAACACCGGCGTCAGGAACATCAGCAGCTGCAGCGAGGCGGCCACGATGTTGGGTACGTCGCGAAAGCGGGCCGAGAGCATGCCCAGTGTGATCGACAGGGCGTGCAGGTTCACGACCACCACGACCACGCCCGGCAGGAACAGCAGCATCCGCGGGTTCCACTGCAGCCCGGCCCAGATGGCGACAGGCAGGTAGAGGATCAGGTGATGGGCGAGGAAGAACAGATGCCGGGCCAGGCTCCGCCAGACGAAGACGCTCCGCGGCACGGGCCCCTGTTTCAGGTACGGGGCCGCCGTAATGAACACCTGACAACCATCGTTGATGGTCGTGCTAAAGAAGTTCCAGAAGATGATCCCCAGTGCGAGGTGAGGATAGAAGCGGGCCAGCGGCACATTGAACAGTGCGGCGTAGAGCGGTCCCATGCCCAGCAGCATCGCGCCCATGCTGAGCGTGATCCAGATCGGCCCCAGCAGCGACCGCCGGTAGCGGAGCACGATGTCGTACCAGGCCAGCGTGCTCCAGAGATCGAGCCGTCGCATACCAGCCCACCAGTCGGCCCACGCCGAGTCCGCGGGCCCCGTGCCGCCGAGCCGCGTCTCCGACGGCAGCCGCCGGACAACGGGTGGGGCCGGCGTCTCGGCGGGCGCTGCCACGGTAATCCGGCTCCGAGTGGATGCGATCGGGAGGATACCCGCGACCGCCCGTGGTGCAGACTCCCGCCCGACCCTAGGTCGGCCCTGCGGGACCGTCAAGTGAGGGGGGGGCCGCATCCATGAGCCAGGCGTCGTCGACCGGCCGGACGGTCCCTGCCACCGTCGTGATCGTCAACTTCAACGCCGGCGAGCATCTGCGGCGGTGCCTGGAGTGCCTGGCCGACCAGACGGTCCTGCCCGAGCGGATCGTGGTCGTCGACAACGCCAGCATCGACGGGTCGCTCGCCGCCTGCCGCCGACTGGTCGCCGAACGCCCGACGCTCGCCGACCGCACCACGATCGACGAGACCGGCGCGAACCTCGGCTTCGCCGCGGCGTCGAATCGGGGCATCGCGGCCGCGACGGGCGAGTTCGTGGCCCTGCTCAACCCCGACGCCTTCGCGGCCCCCGGCTGGCTCGCGGCAATGGTGGCCGCGGCGGCTCGGCATCCCCGGACCACCGCCTTCGGCTCACGGCAGATGCTGGCGGGACGGGAGGGGGTGCTCGACGGCATCGGTGATCGCTGGCACGTGAGCGGCCTGGCGTGGCGGCAGGGGCATGGCCGGCCGCTGGGCCAGGCCGATCTCGAGCCCCGCGAGATCTTTTCCCCCTGCGCGGCGGCGGCGCTCTACCGGCGGGCGGCCCTGCTCGAGGCCGGTGGTTTCGACGACGACTACTTTTGTTTCGGTGAGGACGTCGACCTGGGCTTCCGGCTACGGCTGGCCGGCGGCCATGCCCGGTACGTGCCGGAGGCGGTCGTGGAGCACGTGGCGGGGGCCAGTTCCGACGGGCAGGTGTCCACCTACCTCGGACACCGCAACCTCGTCTGGACCCTCGTGAAAAACACCCCCGGCTGGCTGCTCGGGCCGGCTTTGCTCGGCCATTTCCTGCAATCTATGGTTACGGGGATGATCCTCGGCTGCCGGGGCCGGGGACGCGCCTTCGCCCGTGCCAAGTGGGATGCTTTGGCGGGGCTCGGCAGGTGCTGGCGGAAGCGGCGGGTGGTACAGTCCGGTCGCAGGATTTCCCCATGGCGGATCTTGATGGCGATGGATCTCGGCCCATGCCGACGGGGCCGGTGACGCCCCCGCCCCGCGGCGACGCGGGCGGGCCGGCGGAACTCGTGCCGGCGAGCATCGTGATCGTCAACCACGACGCCGGGCACCTGCTCGCCGACTGCCTCAAGGCCGCGCTCGCTCAAGCACGGCAGGTGATCCTCGTCGACAACGCCTCGCGGATCGGGCCCTTCGAGGCCGTGGCGAGTCACTTCGCCGCCCACCCGCGGCTCAGGATCGTCCGGTCACGGGTCAACACGGGCTTCGCCGCCGGCTGCAATCGCGGAGCCGCGCTGGCGGAGGAGCCGACGCTGCTGTTCCTCAATCCCGACTGCATTCTCGGTGCCGGCTCGTTGGCCACGCTCTATCGGGTGATGGTGACCGGCGATCGCGTCGGCATGGTGGGCGGGCTCCTGACCGACGCCGGCGGCAGGGAACAGGGAGGGGCCCGGCGGAGCGTGCCGACCCCCTGGCGGGCGTTCGTGCGCGGGTTCGGTCTCGGCCGCCTCGCCTGGCTCGCGCCACGACTGCTGTCCGACTTCTGCCTCCACCGCGAGCCACTGCCCTCCGCTCCGATCGAGGTGGAAGCCGTCTCGGGGGCGCTGACGATGGTCAGCCGACGGGCGTTCGCCGAGGTGGGGCCCTGGGACGAGGGCTTCTTTCTGCACTGTGAGGATCTCGACCTCTGCCTGCGATTTCGCGGGGCCGGCTGGCGCATCCTGTTCGTGCCCGATGCCGCGGCGGTGCACCATCGCGGCATGTGCAGCCGGTCGCGGCCGCTGATGGTCGAATGGCACAAACATCGGGGCATGATCCGCTTCTATCGCAAGCACTTCCGTCGCTCTCACCCGGCGGGGCTCTTCAGTCTGGTCGTGGCCGGAGTGTGGCTGCGGTTTGCGGCCGTGGCAGGCCGACAGGCCGTCCGCACGCTGGCCGCGACGGCGGCGAACCCGCCACCGCCCCGCCCCTGGCACGCCGCCGCGGTCGTCTTCCCGCCGCCGGCCGCGCCGTCCGCCACGATCCCTTCCTGACCGGCTCCGCCGCCGCGGCCATGAGCAACTTCCCCCGCGTCGGCGTGCTGGGTGCCAGGAGCCTGGTGGGCCGCGCCCTCGTGCCGCACGTGGCCCGCCGCCCCGGCGGCGTGCTGGCCGTCTCGCGGGCCGCCGAGGTCCAGGACCGCCGTGCGGGCGTCACATGGTGCCGCCCGGGTGACCCTCGGCCCGCCGACGCGCCGGCCGTGACCGATTGGGTCAGCCTCTGCCCCCTGTGGGTGCTGCCGGAGCACATCGCATGGCTCGAACAAGTCGGCATCCGGCGGCTCGTCGCGTTGTCGTCGACGAGCATCGACACCAAGGCCGACTCGCCCGACGCCGCCGAACGGTGGCTCGCCGACCGGCTCGCCGCCACCGAGCGCAGGGCCGCCGCCTGGGCCGCCGCCCACGGCGTGCTGCTGACGATCCTGCGGCCCACGATGATCTACGACGGACGGCACGACCGCACGGTAGCCACCGTGGCCGCCGTGGTGCGACGGATGGGATGGTTTCCGCTCTGCGGCGCCGCGACCGGACTGCGGCAGCCCGTCCACGCCGGCGACGTAGCAGCGGCATGCCTGGCGGCCATCGACCACGATCCACCGAGACGATGTTATGCAATCGCGGGGGCGGAGACGCTGACGTTCCGCGACCTCGTCGAGCGGACCTGTCGGGCCCACGGCCTTCCGGCCCGCACGGTGAGCCTGCCGCCGTGGCTTTGGAACACGTGCGCCTCGCTCGCCCGCTGGACGTGGATCACGGCGGCGCCGCTGGCCGGCATGGGCCGCCGGATGAACGAGGACCTCTCCTGTGATCATGCGGTGGCTACCGCGGATCTCGGCTTCAGGCCACGTCCGTTCACGCCCGGCGTTGGTACACTCGAGGACGAGGCCGCAACGCCCGCTGAGCGGTCGGAGCAGCTGCAGGACGAGTGATGAGCGATCGCGATCCACCGCCCTCTCCGCGACCGTCGGCCGTCGGGGGCAGCGGCGCGGCCATGGCGACGCTCGTGCTCGCGGGGTTACTCGTGGCCCTCAACGTGGTCGTCGACAGAAGCGTCCACGACGTCTCTCAGATGCCGCGTCTGGTGGCCCTCCTGGCAGGTCTTGTGGTGGCGGTGCCACTGGTCGCCCTGGTCCCGCCGATCGCCCGGCGGCTCGACTGGCGGCCGCTCGGCGATCCGATCGTGGTCGCGGCGGCTGCGTTTCTCGTCGCCACGTCGCTGTCCCTCGTCGTCGCCCTCAACGTGTCGGCGGGGCTGACCGACGTGTTTCGCACGCTCGGCTCGTTCCTGGTCCTCTGCGTCTGCCTACTCGTCTTGCCGCTGGACCCGGCCTGGCGACGGCGGCTGCTCCAGACGGCGGTCGTGGCGACGCTCGTGGCCGCGGCCGCCGCGGGCTGGGAGATGCGGTCGCTCGCGGCCGCGGGCTTGCCGACGCGTCGCGCGATGGAGATGGCCTTTCTCGACGGCATGATGTCGAACGTGAATCTGTTCGCCGGGTACCTGCTGCTGCTGCTGCCGTGGTGCGTATGCGCCGCGGCCGACCTCCGCGGCCCCTGGCGGGCGGCGGCTGGCCTGGGTGCTGTCGCGGCACTGGCGATCGTGGTGGTGCTGCAGTCGCGGGCGGCCTGGCTCGCCCTGGTCGTGGCGACGATGCTCTGCGGCGTCACGCTGCTCTGGCACACGCGGCAGGTGCGGCCGTCGCGGTGCCTGCAGCTTTGCATCGGCGTGGGGCTGATCGGCGGCCTGATCACCGTGTTGGCCGGCGGCTGGCTTACGGCCGGTGACATGGAGGCCGGGCGGATGATTCGAAGGCTGTTCGTCTCGCGGCCCCACCAGCAGGCCGGCCCGAGCGACGGCGGGCGGACCATGGTCTGGGACATCGCATCCCACATGATCGCCGACCACCTGCTGCTCGGCGTCGGCGCGGGCAACTTCACGATCCGCATGCACGAATACCTGAGTCCGGCC
>VGYP01000001.1 GCA_016872955.1 Planctomycetota bacterium | reverse complement strand
TATCGTAGCAGCGGCTCGTCGTGCACCCAGTAGAGGGCCGCATCGGCGGCGGCCGAATGCAGGGCCCGACTACGGGCGGGCAGCGTGAACAGATCGCCAGCCTGCCAGGAGAACTCCTTCCCCTCCGGCAGCCGCGTCGTCCCCTCACCACGCATCACGAAGAACAGGTGGCTCGTGGCGTTGGCGGCAGTAAAATGCGACTCACCCGGACGGACGTGGACGAAGTTGGCACACAAGCCCGGCGCTGTCGCCGGCCCGGGACAGAGCAGTCGCTCGCTGGCGTCGAGCGGGATCGTCCGTGTCGGCCCCTGCTCGTGAAGCATGGCTTGAAATCGGACGCCCGGCACCGGCGGGAGCGCACCGTCAGCAAGAGGGTTGGAGGCATACCGATAGTCGTAAAAGCGCGCCGGCTCCGCGAGCCGCGTGGCGAAGTCTTCCGTCGCTGGGGCGAGCATGGCGATTCTCCGGGACGAGTCGAACGCGGCGAGCCAAGTATGAACCGGGGTGCGGCCGGCGGGAAGCAGTGCCGTTTGCCCGCTCGCGGCCGGCGGCGGTGCCGGAGCGGACACGTCCGCCAGGCCTGCCGATCCGCGTGGCCCAGAACCAGTGGCATTCACCTTGTTCAGGCCCGCCAAACGTGGCGACGGCCTAGTTGGCACAGCGGCTACAGAGCCTGGCTGCCTTGTCGGGGAACGCCCGACCGCAGTCGACGCACTTCCCCTTGTCGCAGGAAGAGCAGACGCGAGCCACGACGCTGGGAAACGTGTTGCCGCACTTGAAGCACTTGCCACGGTCGCAACGCGAGCAGAGCTGGGCCATCTTGTCAGCGAACGCCCGGCCGCAGAGCACGCACTTCTGAGACACCAGGGCGACGGTGTCGTCGGCCGTGGCTTCGGGCCCATCGATCGGCCCAGCACCGGTCAGCACCAGGGCCGCCACGCAGACCACGACCATCGCGGCGTCACCGGCGAGGCCGAACCACGGCCTGATCGCACGGACCCGGATCCATCGCTCGACCATGACCGACCACCTTGGAGCATGTCGTGCTACCACGGCAGCAACGCAGGTCGCCCAAGCCCCCGCAAGCATTGGGTCTGCCCCCCTGCATAGGACCAGGTCGGCGTCGCAGCAGCTTCCAGCCAACCACACCATGGCCGTCGGCGCTCCTGTCAGTACCACACGCCCCAGCGGACGAGGAACGTGTCGGCCGGCCGGTAGTCGGCGGTGTCGGTGAGGTAGTACTCCACGAGCCGTCCGGTCACCCAGCCGGTCTCGAGCCGCCAGCTTGCGGCCAGATCGGCCGGCCGTCGCTCCCAGCCCACGAGCAGGCGATAGTCGTGATACACCACGACGTCGTCGGCACCGCTGTCGCGGCGGACCGCCCACTGGTTGCCGCCGAACTCACCGGCCACATAGACCCACTGAGCCGCCCGCGGGCTCTCGGCCACCCGCCAGGCCAGCCGCGGCCGGGGGAAAATCAGTTCATGCCGCTGGTCGTCGGTCGGCGTCCAGAGCAGGCCGCCAGCCGGCAGGATGTTGACGTCGTAGCGGTCGAGGTAGATGAGCCCGGCCACGACGCGGAGATCCGCACGCGGCTCCCAGGCCCCGAAGCCGTGGCCGGTGATCCGGAAGGCCTGCGGCGTGTCGTTATCGAAGTCCGAATACCAGCCCGGCGCCACGGCGAGGTCGATGCCGAAGCGGGTGCCTATTTTGGAGAGCCAGCGGGCCTGCACCCAGCCGTCGTAGAGCTGCGCGGGCAGCCCGGGGTCCATCGGCCCGGGCACCTCGTCCACGAAGGTCGTGCCGAAGCCCGGCGTCAGCAAGAGCGGCGACTCGACGGTGGGTGCCGGCAGGCCGATCGTGAGGCTCGTGTCGAGCGTGGTGAGCCCAAGCCCGTCGTCACCCAAACGCGGCAGTTCCGTGACGGTGAAGATCGCCTGCTGGAGCGGGCCGGGTTTCGCCCCGGGGGGCAACCTGCGTCCGGCGGGCGGCTCGAACTCCTGCCGCGGCTGGCCGGGCGGCGCCACGTCGTCGGGCAGGAGGGGCTCGGTGAGATCCTGTGGGTCGCCGAGGGCCGCCAGCCTGATCCGCTCGAAGATCGACGCCTCCACGGGCGGCAGCGGCACGACCACGTCGTCGGCCCGCGGCCGGAAGACCGGCAGGCAGGCGATAACCGCGGCGACGAGCAGCGGCTGGAGGGCCGGCGGGGCGGCAGGGGGCATCGACGTCCCGCTCACACAGAACCTCCTCGATGCGCCGTCACCAACCCTGCAATGCCACCCTGCGCACCAACACCGCCGCCCGGCTGAACGGCCGGCGGGGCTGCAGGGGGCATCGATGCCCACACAGCCCCGAAGTCAGTACGCCAACCCCAGGCGGAACATGATCGTGTCGGGCAGGTTTTGGATCTGCGGCGGCCCTTCGACGTAGAAGAGCTGCCGGTAAAAGACGTAGCCCACCTCGAAGTTGCCTGCCAGGCCCGTGGCGGCCTTGGGCACCCATTCGGTGCCCAGCGCGATGCGGATGTCGTTGTAGTCGAAGCCTGTGATCATGTTGTAGAGCGGCGTGTTGCGACGGAAGGTCCAGGCGCCGCCGCCATACTCACCCGAGAGGTAGCCCCACCAGTTGTGCCGCCCCGTGGCACCAAACCGCTTGGAGGCCCGCGGCGCCGGGAAGAAGATGTCGTAGCGGGAGTCAGCGTTGGGCGTCCAGGTCATGCCCACCGCCGGCAGCAGCTTCACCTGGTTGCGGTCGAGGTAGACGATGCCCACCTTGCCCTGCATGGTGGGCGTCATCTGCAGCGTCCCGATGGCCCGCCCCATGATGCGCCAGCTGTCGGTGACGAACACGTCCCAGTTGGTGAAGATGCCGACCCGGATGCCCAGCTCGGCGCCGAACAACGGCGTGAACTTCGGGTTCCAGGCGGCGTCGACGAACACGTCGTACGTATTGGGCGGCAGGTCGGCCAGGAGTGTCGACGAGGTCTGTGGACCGTCCCAGAGCTGGAGGCCGAAGCCGGGCGTGATCAGCAGCGGGGCGTGGTTGATGTTGGCCGGTGAGTTGTGGAAGAAGGGCAGCGCGAAGGTGGCCGTGGTGTCCAGTTCGTTGATGCCCACGCGGGTGCCCGAGCCGTCCCCGAGCAGGTAGGCCCAGCTGCCGCGGACACCCTGGAAGACATGCATCGTCTGGGCGTAGGTCTGCTGCATGCTCTGGTCGAAGGTGGAACTCGGGGCCGGATAGCCCGCGGGCGTCAGCGCCTGACCCGGCGGCGCGGTCGGTTGGACGAGCGAGGGCGCGGCCGGCGAATAGCCCGGGTAGCCGGGCTGGCCGCTGATCGCCGAGGGGGCCCAGCCGGCCGTGCCAGGATTAGCCGGGAAGGGCGCAGCCTGTGCGGCGTAGGGATCCCACGTGGGCGGCGGCGGCGACAGGGCCGGGGCCTGCGCGAGTCGATCGATCGACGAGGCGGCTGGCGGGGGTAACGAGGCGGTCTGGCCGCGGACCACGGTCGTCGCGAGCGACGCGAAGACCAGCAACGTGAGCAGGGGTCTCGGCGACGGTTGCATGCGGCGCACGTCCGGCCGGCGGGCCGCGGTCGGGCCCTCCGGCAGCGAGGGTTCAAAAGCCCAGGAAAACGACCCCGGAGCCCGCGGGAGGTACCGCGCGCAGGCGGGCTGAATCAAGGCCGCGGACGACCTCCGGGCGGAGCCTCTACATTGCCGGCTTCCTCCCCTCGTGGAGCCAGCCCAGCTTGCCCAGCCACCAGCCCGCAACGGCGGTCGGGCCGACCGACGCGATCGACCCCGCCGCCCTCGTCGGCCCAGGCTCCCTGGCGACGTTCGAGCAGCTGGCGGAGGCCGACTCCACCATGGATCGGGCCCGCGCGGTCGCCAGCGCATCGGACGCGGCCCTGCCCTTCGCCGTCGTCGCCGACCGGCAGCGGCGCGGCCGTGGTCGCCGCGCGGCCAGCTGGTGGCAGCCCGCCGGCGCGCTGGCGGTGAGCGTGGTGGTGGCCGCCCGGAACGCTCCCGCCGGGCCGCCGCCCTCCTGGTCGCTGGCCGCAGGGGTGGCGCTCGCCGAGACGATCCGCCTGCTCGAGCCGACCGTGGCGGCCCTCGTCCGCTGGCCCAACGACGTGGAGGTCGCGGGCCGCAAGCTCGCCGGTATCCTCGTCGAGACGGTCGGCGGCCGGACGATTTTCGGAATCGGCGTCAACACGACCGGCTCTGCGACCGAGGCACCGCCGCGGCTCGCTCGCCGCGTGGCCACACTACCCGATCTCGTCGGCCGTCCCCTCGGCAGACAGCGGCTGCTCGCCGAGTTCCTGCCGCGGCTGTTCGCGGTCTTGGCCGACGTGACCAGCGACGAGCGGTTTCTGGCCGACCGCTACCGACCGCTGTGTGCACTCGTGGGGCGACCGATCCGCGTCCACGTGGCAAAGCGCATCCACGATGGCATCTGTGGCGGCATCGCAGCCGACGGCCGACTCATCCTCGACACGCCGACGGGCCAGCTCCTCATCGTGTCCGGCAGCCTCACGCCCCCCGAGGACGTCTGGCTGGGCGAGGCCTGACGCCGCCCGGCGTGGCCACCACGCAGAGTTCACGGCCGCTCGACGAGAGCTGCCGCGCCCTGGTCCGGAAGCCCCAGCCGGCGAAGGCCGCCAGCCACTCGGCGACCTCCCCGGCACGCGACCAGACGGGAAGTTTAAAGGTCGCCACGATGCCCGCCGGCCGCACTCCCTTGGCCGTGGCGACGCGGCCCAAGGCCGCCAGGGTGCTGCGCGGGTCGATGTTCATGTCCGCCACGAGCCAGTCGAACCCCGCGAAGCGGGCCACGGGCACGTCCCGCGCCCGCATCCGCCACTGGGTGAATCCTGGCAGTGCCGCAACTGCCGGATCGACGATCGCCGGATCGACCCCGACCACCCGCAGGCCGGCCTCAAGCAATCGCTGACACGCTCCGCCGGGCGCGGCGCCGAGCTCCACGCTACGCTCGCCGGCGGCCAACGGGATCCCGAACAACGCGATCGCTTCGTCGAGCTTCAACCACGCCCGCGACACCTTGCCGACGGGTAACGGTCCGGTCGCGAGCCGGTGGATGCCGCCAGGCCAGCAGGTGGCGGGTTCGGCGGCTCGATGCCAGCCCACCCACCAGCGCTCCGGCGAGTCGACGACCACATCGAGCACGAGGTCCCCAGGGCGGGCCGTCGGGTCGGTCTGGGCCGGCAGGCCGCAGGCGGCCAGCGTCGCGGCGAGCGCCGCGGCGACCGGCTCGGCGAGCGTCGGGCGCTGTGATCCCGGCACGAACTGCCGATGCCAACAGTGGACCCGCTGCCAGCCGGTCGTGCCCGCGCGGGCAGTCGCCTCGGCGGCGAGCGCCGCGGGGTCCGATCCGGTCACCTGACCGAGCGAGTGCATGAGCGTGCGTGCGAAGACGAGGCGATCGAGCAGGTCGGCTGGCAGGTCTTGAACCGGCGCAGGCAGACGAAAGGTCACCACGCCCCGGCGCCAGGCGCCGGGCTTCACGTCCGGCCAGCCGACCGCCATCCGCTCGCGCACCGCCCCCTCCGCACCCGCCTGGCAGGCGGCAAGCAGAAACTCGCTTTGCGGCGGCATGGCTCGGACGACGGGTTCCATCGGGCGAAAAGCCTAGTGGCCGGCCGGGCCGCGGGCGCTGGCGACAAAAATGAGGCCGGCCCGGGCGCCCAAGGGCCCGGGCCGGCCTTTCTCGTCAGATCGTGGACGCCTCGACCTCCCCGTCCCGCCAGACCCGAGGGTCGGACGGCCGCAGGCCGGCCGAAGCGAAGGGGGCGGCCCGCGAAGCGGACCGCCAGGGGCTCCACGAGTGGAACCCCGCGGGTGAGTGCCGTGCCATGACCGGCTCCGAAGGGCCGTCAGGCACGGGCCACTCAGCCGTGGCCCTTCTTCTTGGCGACCTTCTTGGCGGCCTTCTTTTTCTTCTTCTTCGCCATGGAACTGGCTCCTTGCCACGAACACCCTGACACCGATCTCACGTCCGCGCCCCCGGGTGCTCTTGTGGAGGGGAGCGAACGACGTTTCGGCATCGGAATCCGAGCGATCACTCGCCCTCGTTCCCATGCCGATTCGGAGAGTTGTGGAGGATCACCCGGAAAACTGTCAAGGGAAGAAAACCGGAATTTTTACCGGCAGGGGCGGACCACCATCGGTGTCGTCGACCGCTCCGACGGCCTCGCGACCGCGCGCGGACCGCGGTGCGGTCGCCGCGTCGGGCTCAACTCGACGCGCTCGGCTGCCGCTCCACCCAGTCGTGCAGCATCGTCACCTGCTCGGTGAACGACTGCTCCGTCACACCCAGCGGGCTCTTGAAGAAGCAGGCCAGCCAGTCGAGCCCGCCTCGCTCGCCGCCCCGCCAGGCCCGCTCCACCAACCGCACCAGATCGAGCACGAGCGGCGCCGCCAGGATCGAATCGCATCCCTGCCAGGTGAACTGCAGCGTCATCGGCGTGCCGAGGAAGCCGCGGAAATGGACGTGGTCCCAGGCGGTCTTCCAGTCGCCCATGCTCGCGATGTACTCGATCGAGACGTGCGTCTGCGGGGCGTAGCCCAGGATCGACGCCAACAGGTGATCCTTACTTCGGACCTTGGCGGCCTTGTTGCGGGGGTCGTCGAGGACCTGGCCGTCCATGTTGCCGAAGATGTTGTGCCCCACCCAGCTCATCACCTCCAGGTGCCGGGCGGCGAACATCGGGGCGAGCACGCTCTTGAGCAGCGTCTCCCCCGTCTTGCCGTCGCAGCCGGCCTGGGCGATGCCCCGCGCGACCGCGACATCCTGCAGGCAGGCCGGCGTACCGCCGGCCGAGGGTGTGAAGTTCACGTAGGAGGCCCCTGCCTCGGCCGCCGCCAGGAAATAGAGGCTGCTGGCCGGCAGCGGACACGTCGCCACCTCGTCGAGCAGCGGCTCGAGGTCGGCGACGTCACGCGGGATCGGCCACTCCGGGGGCGGCTCGGTGGAGGCGAGATTGACGACCACCACGTGGTCGAGCCGCTCGGCCGCGGCGAAGGCGGCGATGTCGGACCGGATCCGCTCGATCGCCTGCCGCGGGCTCTCGACCACGACGGCCGCCCCCTGCTCCGCGATCGCTCGGATCCGGTCGCCGGCCCCCACGACCGTGCCTGGCCTCAAGCGCGACTCGACCGCCGCGAAGAAGTCCGCGGCGTCGGCCAGGAGGTCCGGACGAATGGCCCGGCTCTGCGTCCACATCTTCCCCGCCTCGGCCGCGAGGCGGCCCGCGCGGATGTCGTGGCCGCCGACGACGATGTCTGGGAAGTCGACCAGCGACAGGCCGGCGAACGGTTCGGTGGCCGTCACCAGGCCGACGGGATCCAACGCCCGCCGCGCGAGCGCCGCCAGGCCGGTGATCATGGTCGTCGCGACGCCCCCCTTGGCTCCGATGAGCCAGGCTCCGACTCGACGGCTGGGCATGGGGACCTTTCAGGACACTCGTGGCCGCGGCGGCCGGGGCGACCGCGGTGCCCGCCGGCTGGGAAGCCGGACGAGCGGTGGTATCATTCTGCGGCCCGCAGGTCGCGTCAAGGAAGCCTCCGGCGGGCAGACGCACGAGTCCAGACGGAGACCGCGCCCGTGAAGCTGGCCCGCCGCATGGCGGCTCTCGAGCCCTCCGCCACGCTGGCGATGGCCGCCCGGGCCGGGGCCATGAAGGCCGCCGGGCTGGATGTGATCGACCTGTCGGTCGGGGAGCCGGACTTCCCCACGCCACCGCATATCTGCCGGGCGGCCGAGGCGGCGATCGCGGCCGGCTACACCAAATACACGCCGGCGGCGGGCCTTGCGGCGCTGCGCAAGGCCGTCGCCGAAGACTACACGCGTCGCTCCGGCCTGGCCGTGACGCCGTCCCAGGTGGTGGTCTCGAACGGTGCCAAGCACGCTCTCCACAACGCGTTTACCGCCTTGCTCGACGAGCAGGACGAGGTGGTGGTGCCGGCCCCGTACTGGGTCAGCTACGCCGAACTGGTCAAGCTGGCCGGGGCCACGCCCGTGCTCGTGGAGACTCGGATCGAGGACGATTTCAAGCTCCTGCCCGAGGCCCTACGGGCGGCCCTCACGCCCCGGACGCGGATGCTCTTGATCTGCTCGCCGAGCAACCCCACCGGCGTGGTCTACCAGCCGGCGGAACTGGCGGCGCTGGCCGACGTGGCGATCGACGCCGATCTGACGGTGCTGGCTGACGAGATCTATGACCAGCTTGTCTTCGACGGCCGCACGAGCCCCTCGTTCCCCACGCTTCGCCCCGGCCTCACCGACCGGACCATCGTGGTGGCCGGCGTCAGCAAGACCTACTCGATGACAGGCTGGCGGATCGGCTGGACGATCGCACCGGAGCCGCTCTCCAAGGCGATCGCCAACCTCCAGAGCCAGGAGACGAGCAATCCCTCGAGCATCAGCCAGCACGCGGCGGTCGCCGCGCTCACCGGGCCGCAGGAGTGCGTCGAGCAGATGCGCCGGGCCTTCCAGCTGCGGCGCGATCTCGTCGCCGCGCGGCTCCGCCGGCTGTCGGGCATCCGCCTGCCCGACATCGGGGGTGCCTTCTACGCCTTCTTCGACATCCGCGCCGCCCTGGCCCGGGCGCGGTCGGTAGGCATCGCCACGAGCCTCGCCTGGTGCGAGATGCTGCTGGAGCGCCAGCAGGTGGCGCTCGTGGCCGGCAGCGCCTTCGGCGCGGAGGGGCACGTCCGCATGAGTTTCGCGGCGGGCGAGGAGACGCTCGCCCGTGGCCTCGACCGGGTCGCGGCCTTCCTCGACGATCCCACGACACCGAGGGCCTGACGGGCCTTCGCCGCCCGCACGCCCATGCCCGCGCGAGCCTCGTCCGCCGACCGCCTCTATCTCGACCACGCCGCCGCCACACCCCTGCGGCCGGAGGTGGCCGAGGCAATGGCGCAGGCCGCGGCCGACGCGTTCGCCAACCCGTCGAGCCCGCACGCGGCCGGTCGCGTCGCCAGGCATGCGTTGGAAGCGTCTCGGGAACGGATTCTCGCCCTGCTCGGCGGACGGACGGCCGACGGCCGACGCGACCGGCTGGTGTTCACCAGCGGCGCCACGGAGGCCAACCGGCTGGGCATCCTCGGGACAGGCCGGGCGCGGGGCGACGGCGGCTGGATCGGGGTCTCCGGCCGCGACCACACGAGCATCCAGGCCGCCGCCACCGAGCTCGCGCACCGCGGCTGGAGGCTCGAGACCGTGCCCCTCGCGGCCGCGGGGACGATCGCCGTCGACGCCATACGGGCCGCGACGGCGGCCTGCCCCGCCGCCAGGCCGCGAATCCTGGCGGTGACCACGGTCTGCGGTCAGTCCGGCATTCGGGAGGATCTCGCGGTGATCACCGAGTGCGCGACCGCCGACGGCCTCATCGTCCACGCCGACGCCACGCAGGCCGTCGCCTGGGACGAGGTCGACTTCGCCACCACGCCGCTGGCCACGCTGGCGTTGGCACCGCACAAATTCGGCGGCCCGCGGGGCATCGGCGGGCTGGTGGTTCGCGGCGGACTCCCTCTGCTGCCGCTCGCTCCGGGACCGCAGGAACTCGGTCTCCGCGGCGGCACCGAGGCGGTCTCGCTCGCGGTCGGATTCGCGCACGCCCTGTCCCTCGCAGTGGCCGAGCGGCGCGACACGGCGGCTCGGATCGCGGGGCTCCGCACGAGACTAGAGCGGGCCCTGCTCACGGCGGCACAGGCCGCGGGCGTCGAGGCGCTCGTCGTCGGGTCGGACTCCTCGCGGGCACCCCACGTCGCGCTGGTCGCCTTCGCAGGCGTCGACCGACAGGCCTTCGCGATGGCCGCCGACCTCGAGGGTATCTGCCTCGCCACCGGCACGGCCTGCGCCAGCGGTTCGAGCGAACCGCCCACGATCGTCGCGGCGATGGGCATCCCGCCCCGCTTCCGCCAGGGCGTCGTGCGGCTGAGCCTGGGACGATCGTCGACGTCGCGGGACGTCGACGAGGCCGTGGCGCGGTTGGCCGCCCTTATCAGCCGCAGCAGCCGGACGTCGGGCGCCGACCTGTCGAGTCCGTGACGGATAGTGGGCGGCGGCCGAGGCGACACAGGCCACGACCTCGTCACGACGAGACACCGACCGTGACCCGTCAACCAGGTGATCCGCCTCTCGCCATTCACCCGAGGCCTTCCCGAACGGCCATGGCCAACCCGTCGACTGTCGCCCGACACGTTTCCGACACCGCTTTCGACAGCAAACGCGGCGTGTCTTGCGGGTGAACATCGATTTTCAACCTCTGCGCTCACCGCGGCGTAGCGCAGTGACACGACACTCGCCCAGGGTGGGCCACACGCGGCATTGCCCGGTTCGACTCCTAACTCCTGATATTTACCAATATCCAAGACACAGAACTCAACAACCTTCGCGGAGCCATCGGCAGACGCCCGCCGCGGCAGCCGGGCAAGCCGTTTCGGAGCCGACTTTTTTTGGGTACATTAGCCCGATCTACCCCGATCTGCCTGCAGGGGTGTCTTGCCTCCGGGTCTCCGCCGTCGCATGAAAATTCGTTCACCCAAGGAACCCCTGCTCGCGGCCGTGCAGACGGCGGCGTCGGTCGTGCCGGCCCGGTCTCCGAAGCCAGTGCTCACCAACATCAAGTTCGAAGCCGGCCCGACTGGGGCGGTGGTTTCCGCGACCGACCTCGAGGTCGGGATTCGCGCGGCGGCCGAGGGTGTGGAGACGCTCGCGGCCGGGGCGGTGCTCCTGCCGAGCGCACGGCTCGTGGCGATTCTGCGCGAGGCGGCCCCCGGCACGGTGTTCGAGATCGAAAGCGACGGCTCCGCCGTCGTGGTGCGGGCTCCGCGGAGCGAGTTCCGCCTGCCCGTCGAGGATCCACTGGAGTTCCCCTCGGTGGCGACGTTTCCCGAAGGGCCGTGCTTCGAAGTCTCCGCGCCGCTGGTCCGGGAACTCGTCCGCCGCACCGTGTTCGCCACCGACAACGAATCGAGTCGCTATGCCCTCGGCGGCGTGCTGCTCGAGATCTCCGGCAGTCGTGTGGTTGCGGTGGGTACCGATGGCCGGCGGCTGGCCAAGATGGAGGGGCCTGGACAGCCCCAGGGAGGCGAGGTGCGCGAGGGGCAGCCGATCGTGCCGGCCCGCGCCATGCAGATGGTCGAGCGGAGTCTCGGGGCCGGCGACGCGCCGGTGCACCTGACCTCCGACCAGCACGAGATCCTCGTGCGCACCGGTGCGACGACGATTTCCGCCCGCCTCGTCACCGGCCGTTTCCCGCGTTGGCGGGACGTGTTTCCGGAGCGGCCGGAGGCGGCCCGCGTGCCGATGGTGGCCGGCCCGCTGTTGGCGGCCGTGCGGCAGGCCGCGATCGTGACCAGCGAGCAGTCGAAGGGGGTCGACTTCGCCTTCGAGCCCGGCCAACTCGTGCTCTCGGGACGGTCGGCCGAGAGCGGCGAGAGTCGCATCGAGTTGCCGATCGACTATGCGGGCAGTCCCGTTCGCATCAAACTCGACCCCCGTTTCATGAGCGAATTCCTGCGGGTGCTCGACGGTGGAGCGGCGATCACGGTGGAGATCGCCGATCCGCAGAGCGCCTGCGTCTGCCGCACCGACGACGGGTACGGCTACGTCATCATGCCGCTGGCGGCCGACTGATGATCGGCCCTGGGATGGGTGGGGATGGAGACGCAACCAAGTCGATCTCCGGGTGGTGGCGGGCCGCAGTCGATCGGCCGGATCGTGTCGCGGTTGCTGGCCCGCACCGGCTACGACCGGGAGCAGGCGGCCGACGGCCTGGCCGCCGCCTGGCTGGCTGCGGTGCCGCCGGAGTTGTCGCCGCGCTGCCGACCGGGCCGCGTCGTCCGCGGCGTGCTCGAGGTATTCGTGAGCCACTCGGCGGTGGCCCAGGAGTTCGGCTTCCACAAGCGCGACGTCCTCGCACGGCTCAAGCAGGCGCTGCCGGCCGCCGCCATCACCGACATCCGCTGCCGGCTGGCCGGCTCGCCGGACGATCCCTGAACCGGTCTGCGACCGACCGCCCCGCCCCCGAGACACCACCGACCGGAGACCAGCGATGAGCGAGCAAGCCCCCGGGCAAGGCTACACCTCGGCCGACCTGAAGCATCTCTCGGACCGCGACCACGTACGGGAACGGCCGAGCATGTACATCGGCGACACCACGACCCGCGGGCTGCATCACTTGGTCTACGAGGTGGTCGACAACTCGATCGACGAGTGCATGGCCGGCTGCGCCAAGCAGGTGAGCGTCACGGTGAACGTGGACGGCAGCGTCACGGTCGAGGACGACGGCCGGGGCATCCCGGTCGACATCCATCCGCAACTCTCCCAGGAGATGGACCGCGAAGTGTCCACGCTGGAGGGGGTGATGACGGTGCTCAAGTTCGGCGGAAAGTTCCAGAAGGGGGCCTACCAGACGGCCGGCGGCCTACACGGCGTGGGCGTCACGGTGGTCAACTTCCTGTCGGAGTGGTGCGAGGTGGAGGTCTGCCGCGAGGGCCACGTCTGGCAGCAGGAGTACCAGCGCGGCGAGCAGACCGGCCCGGTCCGCAAGATGGGCACCACGTCGCGGACGGGTACCAAGACGACCTTCAAGCCCGACCCGCAGATCTTCCAGCACACGAAGTTCTCCTGGGACACGCTCGCCAAGCGGCTCAAGGAACTCGCCTACCTTAACTCCGGCCTGCGGGTGCGGTTTCTCGATGCGGCCGTCGGCAAGCCGGAGGAGTACTACTTCGAGCGGGGCATCGTCCAGTTCGTGGAGCAGCTCAATCACGCCAGCGAGCACGTCCACCCCGACGTGATCTCGATCCAGGGTTCGCAGGACGGTGTTTCCTGGGACATCGCCCTCCAGTACGCCAAGGAGTACACGGAGAACCTCCACAGCTACGTCAACAACATCTCGACCACCGAGGGGGGCACGCACGTCGCCGGCTTCCGCTCAGCGCTGACGCGGTCGCTCAATCAGTACGGCCGCAAGAGCAATCTCTACAAGTTGCTCTCCGACAACCTGGTGCCGACGGGCGAGGACATCCGCGAGGGGCTGACGGCCATCATCAGCGTGCGGGTGCCGGAGCCGCAGTTCGAGGGGCAGACCAAGACCAAGCTCGGCAACGGCGAGGTGGAGGGGATCGTCAACTCGGCGGTCGGCGAGTTCCTCGGTAAGTACCTCGAGGAGAACCCCAAGAGCGCCAAGGCGATCATCGAGAAGGGCATCCTCGCGGCCGAGGCCCGCGAGGCGGCCAAGAAGGCCCGCAAGGAGCTCCGCGACCGCAAGAACGCGCTCTCGGGCGGCGGCCTGCCGGGCAAGTTGCGGGACTGCACCAGCCGCGAGGTCGAGAAGTGCGAGCTCTACCTGGTCGAGGGAGACAGCGCCGGCGGCAGCGCCGAGGGGGGGCGGCTGCGGGAATATCAGGCGATCCTGCCCCTGCGGGGCAAGATCATCAACGCGTACAAGAGCCGCACCGCGAAGGTGCTCGCCAATGAGGAGGTCAGCAGCCTCATCGTGGCGATCGGCTCGGGCTTTGGCGACGAGACCGACCTCGACAAGCGCCGCTACGACAAGGTCGTGATCATGACCGACGCCGATGTCGACGGCTCGCACATCCGCACGCTGCTCTTGACCTTTTTCTACCGGCAGATGCCCAAGCTGGTCGCAGCGGGCCACGTCTACGTCGCCCAGCCGCCGCTGTTCCGGGTCCGCACCAAGCGGGAGACCTACTACGTGCAGACCGAGGAGCAGATGAAGAACCAGCTCCTCGAACAGGGGCTCGGCGAGGGGGTCTTCCTGCCGGGAGACGGCCGGGAGATTACCGGCGACGAGATGCAGAAGCTTTGCCGTACGCTCGCCGGCCTCGAGGACGCGCTGGTGGCGCTGGAGAAGCGTGGCGTGAGCCTGCGCGACCATGCCGCCCGCCGCGATGCCGCCACCGGCCGGCTGCCGATGTACCACGTGTTCTACGGCGACGAGGAGCGCTGGTTCGTCACACGCGACGACTTCGAGGCCTTCGTTAAGGGCAAGGAGCGTTCGGCCGGTCGCGAACTTGAGGTGGGCCGCGCCGACGAGAACCGCCACGGCGGTGAGCCCACGGCCGACGGCGCTGCCGGGCCGCAACTGGTGTTCGTCGACCTCCACGAGGTGCGGAGCATCAACTCCGGCCTCAGGGAGCTGGCGGCCATGGGCTTCAACATCGACGCGCTGCTGCCGCAGGATCGGACCGGCAGCGAGGATCCCCGCTACGTGCTGCGGCGGGGCGAGAGCGAGATCGGCCTCAAGGACCTCCGCGGCCTGCTGGCGGCCGTCCGCCGGGCCGGCGAGAAGGGGCTCTCGATCACCCGCTTCAAGGGCCTCGGCGAGATGAACGCCGAGGAGCTCCGCGACACGACGCTCGACCCCACCAACCGCACGCTCGTCCGCATCAGGATGGACGACGCGGCCGCGGCCGACGACCTGTTCCGAGTGCTGATGGGCGAGCAGGTGGAGCCGCGGCGGGAGTTCATCGAGACGCACGCCCTCGACGCCAAGAATCTCGACGTCTAGGCCGCCGTCACGCCCAGGAGGATCGCCCCCATGCTCAACGGACCTCTGCTGCACCCCGACATCCTCCGCATCCTGGCCCAGGCCGGCCACCACTCCAAGGTGCTGATCGCCGACGGCAACTACCCGGCGGCCAATAAGCGGGGGCCGCGGGCGGAACTCATCTCGCTGCAACTGTCCCCCGGCCTGCCGACGGTCGCCCAGGCGTTCGCGGCGGTCCTCGCGGCCGTGCGGGTCGACGAGGTGCATACCATGGGCGTCGATCGCGACGATCCCTACGCGGCCGCGACGCCGGGCGACCCGCCGGTGTGGGCCGAGTACCGCCACATCCTGGCGGCGGCCGGCACGCCGATCGAACTCGCGCCGATCCTGAAGTGGGAGTTCTATGACGCGGCCTGTTCGGCCGACCACGTGCTCACGATCCAGACGGCCGACACGCAACCCTGGGCGAACCTCCTGCTCTCGCTCGGCTGTCGCACCTTCTGAGCGGGCGGGGTGCTCGCCATGACCGCCCCCTCCGCGCAACCTCGCCGGAGTGCCGATCGCGGCGGCGGTCGCAGCGGCCCGCGGCCGAGCGGCTACTTGACGGCGATCAGCTCGACCAGGAAGTGGAGCTTGGCGTCGGGTGGGATCGGACCGCCGGGCGTGCCCCGCTTGCCGTAGCCGAGGTTGCTCGGGATCTCGAGCTCGATCATGCCCCCCTCGCCGACGAGCTGCATCCCCTCGGTCCAGCCCGGGATCACCCGGTTGAGCGGAAACTCGATCGACTCGCCCCGCTGGTAGGAACTGTCGAACACTTGGCCGCCGTCGAGCCACCCATGGTAGTGGACCTCGACGGTGTCGTTGGCTTTCGGTGTGCCGCCGGCGCCCTTGCGGAGGATGCGGTATTTGAGCCCAGAGGCCGTGCTCGTGAACGCCATCGGGGCAGCGGCTTCGATGGGGCCGGCGCCGTCGGGGAGGGTGGGATGGGGGATGTCGGCGGCCATGAGGAACTCTTGGTGCGTGAGGGCGAGGCAGAGGAAGACGACGAGCGCGGGACATTTCATGCGGCAGGTCTCCGACGCGCTGGGAAGGGTTCGGGGGTCGGGGTCGAAGCGGTCGCCAACCGGGGCGTCAGCTGCGGCGGGCGAGGAGGCTCTCGATCTCGTCGGGCTCGATGGGGACATGGCTGCAGAGGTCGACTGGCCCCTTGTCGGTGACCAGCACGTCGTTCTCCAGCCGCACCGCCAGGCCCTCGTCAGGAATGTAGATGCCCGGCTCGACGGTGATCACCCAGCCGGGCTCGAGCGGGCCGTCCAGCGGCGCGACGTCGTGGACGCCAAGGCCGAGGGAATGCCCCAGCCCGTGCATGAAGTATTTCCGACAGGCCGGCTCGTCGGGGGTGTCCTGGGCGGCCTCGTCGGCCGTGATCAGGCCCAGGCCGACCAGTTCGGCGGCCATCTCCACCTGGGAGGCCCGCTTCCATTCGCGGAGCGACGTCCCGGGCACCGCCCGGGCGATCGACGACCGCAACACCCGCAGCACCGCCTCGTAGACGGCCCGCTGCCGGGTGGTGAAGGTGCCGCTCACCGGATAGGTGCGGGTCAGGTCGGCGCAGTAGTTGGCGTACGAGGCGCCCGCGTCGACGAGCACGAGGTCGTCAGCCCGGCAGGCCTGGTCGTTGTCGAGGTAGTGCAGCACGCAGGCATTCCTGCCGGAGCCCACGATCGGCTCGTAGGCCATCCGGCCGCGGCGGCGGATGAACTCACCAACGATCTCGGCTTCGAGTTCGTACTCCATCACTCCCGGCCGAAGGGCTCCAAGTAGCCGTCGCAGGCCCGCGTCGGTGATGTCGACGGCGCGGCGGACCAGCGCTACCTCCGCTGGAGACTTGACGGCACGGAGCCGGCGGAAGAGCGACGCCAGCCGCTCGTAACGGTGCAGCGGATAGCGGGCGACCAGCGCTCTGGCCGCCCGCAGGTCGCGGTCCTCGACCTCGTAGGCGGCACGCTCGTGCTCGTTGGCGTTGAGCCAGACCGAGCCGCTCTCGCAGAGCAGCGCGTGCAGGGCCGCGGGCAGTTCGGAGAGCCAGCGGACCCGTTTGATTCCCGAGATTTCCCGGGCCTGTTCCTTCGTGAGCTTCGCTCCCTCCCAGGTCGCCAGGTGGTCGTTGGGCTGACGGAGGAAGAGCATCTCGCGGGCCGCCGGGTCGCTGGCCTGCGGGCAGAGCACGAGCACACTCTCCTCCTGCTCGACGCCGGAGAGCCAGAAGAGGTCGCTGGCCGGATGGAGCCGCAGCGTGCCGTCGCCGCTGGTGGGCGGGATGTCGGCCGCATGCACCACCGCCACCGCGCCGGGAGGCAAGAGCGCGGTCAGCCGACGCCGGTGGGCGACGAAGAGTTCCGGGTCGATCGGTGCATGCCGCATGGGGAGTCCGTGCCGGGGCGCGGTGCCGAAAGCCCCGACATTCTCGCCGTTTGCCGCCGCGCCACAAGCCGGTCGGGCCTTCGCGGCACTCCGCCGGCCGAGGGCTGCCGCGGCTGATGAAACCGCGTATCATGTGCGTCCACAGGGGGCGTGGAGCTCCCCGCGTGCCCCCGCGAGCGAAGCGATGCCCGACACCAGCCATCCCCCCGCCCCGGCCGCGATGTCCAGGCTGGGCGTGATGATGTTCCTGGAGTTCTTCGTCTGGGGTGCCTGGGCGGTGCCGATGGGTAAGTACCTCGGCACCGTCTTTTCGGAAGGCCGCACCAAGGCCGCCGTCGACACGATCATCGGCCAGGCCTACGGCACCAGCGCCATTGCGGCGATCATCGCGCCCTTGTTCGTCGGGCTCGTGGCGGACCGTTTTCTGCCCGGGCAGATCGTGCTCGGCGTGCTCCACCTGGCCGGCGCGGGCCTGCTGTTCGGGGTGGCCCGGGCCACCGACCCGGTCTCCTTCTACTGGCTGCTGCTGGCCGCCGGTCTCTGCTACATGCCGACGTTGGCGCTCGTGAACTCGGTCAGCTTCGACCAACTCTCCGAGCCGCGGAAGCAGTTTCCGCTCGTGCGGGTCTGGGGGACGATCGGCTGGATCGCCGCCGGCATCACCGTCGGCTCGCTCCTGCCGCGGCTGCTGACCGCGGGCCTGCCGGCGGGCGTTGCCCCGCTCGTGCTCGGCGATGCCGGCGGCCATGATGCCGGTAAGACGAATCTCCCTTTCCTGCTAGCGGCGGCCACCTCGGCGCTGCTTGGGCTCTACTGCTTCTCGCTTCCCAACAGTCCGCCCAAGGGCCGTGGGGAGCATGTGAGCGTCGCTCGTCTGCTGGGGCTCGACGCCATCGGCCTGCTGTCGTCCCGGGCCTTCGCCACCTTCGCCCTGGCCAGCTTCCTGATCTGCATCCCGCTGGCCGTCTACTACTCGAAGGCCAACGAGTACATCAGCGGCATGAAGATCCAGGAGATGCTGGGACTGGGCAGCGAGACGGTGATGACCTTCGGGCAGATGAGCGAGATCGGGTTCATGCTCCTGATGCCGCTCTTTCTATCCCGCTATGGCGTCAAGACGATGCTGTTGGGCGGGATGCTCGCCTGGGTGGCCCGCTACGTGCTCTTCGCCTACGGCGGCCAGACGGCGTGGATGCTGGTGGCGGCCGTCGTGCTGCACGGCATCTGCTACGACTTCTTCTTCGTCACCGGCCAGCTCTACACCGACCACGTCGCCCCCAAGAGCCTGCGGGCTAGCGCTCAGGGGCTGATCGCGCTGTTGACCTACGGGGCCGGGATGTACGTGGGCAACCTCGTCTTCCCGGCGGTGGCCGGCCTGCTGGCGGGTGCCGGCGACGCCTACCCGTGGCAGCCGTTCTGGCTGGCCTTCGCGATCGCGGCGGCCGTCGTGACGGCGGGCTTCGCCGCGGCCTTCCGCGACCCCGTCAAGCTCGGCAGCCACGAGATCGCCTGACCCTCGCGGACTCCGCCCGATGTCGGCGATCGCTCCCGTCCTGATTGCCGGTCGTTGGCGGCCCGCGGCCGCCGCCGCCACCTTCCGGGCCTTCGATCCGACCGCGGGGCGTGCCTGCGCGGAGGAGTGGCCGGTCAGCCGCTGGGCCGACGTCGACGAGGCGCTCGCCGCGGCCGTGGCGTCCGCCGCGGAACTGGCGACGCTGCCCGCAGCGCAACTGGGCGAGTTTCTCGACCGCTTCGCCGCGCGGCTCAAGGCCAGAGGGGAGGCGCTCGTCGCGGCGGCCCATGCCGAGACGGGCCTGGCCGTGAAGCCGCGGCTTGCCGACGTAGAACTGCCCCGCACACTCGACCAGTTGCGGCAGGCGGCCGCGAGCGCCCGCGAACAGACCTGGCGGATGGCGATGCTCGACACCGCCAAGAACATCCGTGCCGCCTGCTTCGGGATCGGCCCGGTCGTCGTCTTTCCGCCCGCCAACTTCCCGCTGGCCTACGGCTGCGTGACTGGCGGCGACATGGCCGCGGCGATCGCCGCCGGCAACCCCGTGATCGCCAAGGCCCACCCCGGCCACCCGAGCATCTCCAGACTCGCCGCCGAGGAGGCCCTCGAGGCCGTCCGCGAGACCGGCTTGCCCCCGGCCACCGTGCAGCTCATCCACGGCCTCGAGGATGCCGACGGCGAGCGGCTCGTGGCCGACCCGCGAGTGGGCGCGACGGGCTTTACGGGCAGCGAAGCGGCCGGCAGAAAGCTTTTCGCAGCCGCGACAGCCGCCGGGAACGTGATCTGGGTCGAGATGGGCAGCATCAATCCGGTCGTGCTGCTCCCGGCCGCGCTTGCCGAGCGGGGTGGTGAGATCGCCGGCGAGCTTGCCCTGAGCGTGACCGGCTCGGCCGGGCAGTTCTGCACCAAGCCCGGCCTCGTGTTCTTCGTGGGCGATGCGGCTGGCGCCGAGTTCGTCCTGGCCGTGACGAAGACGTTCGCCTCGATCGGGCCGCAGGTGCTGCTGAGCGAGGCTGGCTGCCGGCGGCTCGGGGTCGGCATCGAGGGGCTGGTGCGGGCCGGCGCCACCCTGCTCGCTGGCCAGGCCGCCGCGGCAGGGCCCGCGCGTCACGTGCCGACGCTCCTCGAGGTGGCCGGCAGCGACCTCGTCGCCCGGCCCGAATCGTTCGTGGTCGAGGCGTTCGGCAACGCCACGCTGCTCGTGCGCTGCGGTTCGCTCGCAGAGCTCACCCAGGCGGTCCGCTGTGCCCACGGCTCGCTCAGCGCGAGCCTTTACTGCGGCCAGGACGGTCGCGACGAGGCGGCCTTCGCCGCGATCGCCCCCCTGCTCGTGGCCCGCGCCGGCCGCGTGATCGAGAACCGAATGCCGACGGGCCTGGCCGTCACGCCACCGATGCAGCACGGCGGCCCCTGGCCTTCGGCCGCGCCCCCTTTCTTCTCGGCGGTGGGCCTGCCCTGGTCGATCCTGCGGTTCGCCCGCCGGATTTGCTTCGACGGCTG
Source organism: Planctomycetota bacterium (assembly GCA_016872955.1). GTDB lineage: Bacteria > Planctomycetota > Planctomycetia > Pirellulales > UBA1268 > QWPN01. Next base: position 37,599 of record VGYP01000001.1, on the reverse strand, counting down.
GACGGAGCGCCGGCTGCCAGAGATCGTGCGGGACGCGGCGCCGGCGGGGAATCCGTGGCGGTACGTGGATTGCTGTTGGGTTCGGCGCTGAGTGTTCAGCGGCCAGCATGGTCCGCGTCGGGTGGCCCGCACCAGCTCGCCGGCCCTGCGGCGGAGCTACTGGGAAAACGCCCGCGCGAGGCGGTGGAGAATCTCCACGAGGCGGTCGGTCGGGCAGGCGGTGTTGAGACGGATGAAGCCTGGAAACCCGAAATCCTTGCCGTCGGAGGTGCCGATGCCCGCCGCCTCGCAGGCGGCCTGCGGATCGGCGCGGCCCGCCTGGCGGCAGTCGATCCAGACGAGATACGTCGCCTCGGGCGTGGCACACGTGAGGCCGGGCAGGGCGGCGACCGTCTCGAGCACGAGTTCGCGGTGGCGGCGCAGCACCGCGACTAGCCGCCGCCGCCAGTGGTCGCCGTGCCGCCAGGCCGCCTCGGCCGCTGCGTAGCCGAGCGGATTGATCATCGGCACGAGGCCGCCGCCGGTGGGCCGCCACTTCTTGAGTAGGCTCACCTCACGAGTGACCGCGGCGGCGCAGCCGAGCCCTGCCAGGTTCCAGGTCTTCGAAGGGGCCACCAGCGTGATCGCATTGTGGGCCTTGTCGTGATCGAGGCTGGCAAACGGGACGTGCCGCGGGCCACCATGCTCCTCGTCGAGGAGCAGGTCCGACCAGATCTCGTCGCTGATCACGGTCAGGCCGTGGCGGGCGGCGAACTCGGCGATCCGTAGCAGGTCCGGCTCGCGGAACACCGTGCCGGTGGGGTTGTGGGGATGGCAGAGCCAGAAGAGTTTCGTCCTGGGTGTGACGGAGGCCTCGAGCCGGTCCCAGTCGATCGTCCACCGGTTCGCTGCCTGCGAGAGCGGCACGCGGATGCACTCGCGGCCAGCCAAGGGGGGCAGCGAGAGGAACGGCGGATAGACCGGCGTGAAGGTGATGATCCCGTCGCCGGCCCCGGCCAGGAGTCGCGCGGTGATTGCCAGGCCGTTGACGACGCCCGGCACGCTCGTCACCCAGTCGGGCTCGATCGTCCAGCCGTGCCGGCGTTCGAGGTGCTCCGCGAGCGCCGGTGCGAATCCAGGTGGCATGTCGGTGTAGCCGAAGACGCCGTGGGCGACGCGGTCGCGGATCGCATCGAGCACCACCTCGGGCGCCGCGAAATCCATGTCGGCCACCCACGTCGGGATCACGTCGTGGCCGGCCCAGCGGTCCCACTTCTCGCTCCCGGTGCCCCGGCGGTCGGGTGCTGTGGCGAACAGTGGATCGACCTGGGAGCCCGGCATCGCGACACCTGTGACGGAGGAACGCAGGCACCGATTGTGCCGTGCGCGGCCGACCGCGGCCACCGGGCGCTGGTTCGCCCTGTCGAATCAGGCGCGGGCCCGTTGGATTTCAGTGAGGGCGATGGCGGGATCGAGCCGGTGCCGGGTGGCGCGACACAGGTCCCGCCGGCATGCGGGCGGTCGCCGCTTCAGAAACGGTAGATCGCCGCGGCGCCGCTCCGGGAAGGCATGGCCGATCGGGCGATGGACACCACCTTGCCGCCGTGCCGCAGGACCTCCTCGGCGATCGCCCCGAGCACGTCCTCGGTGCAGCACGCCGGCAGGCGGCGATCCTGCGGGCGCGGGCTGCCGCGAACACCGGGGCGATGGTCGCGGCGAGTTCGGTGGGGCAGAACAGGTGCGGATCGAGGAGCGCCTGATCCTCGAGCAAGAGCGGATTTCGGGAGAGCCGCCGGAAGACCGCCACCAGGCGGCCGTTCGCCGCGACCAGCAGCGGCAGGCCCGTCGGTCGCGACACCTGGTCGTGCACCAGGGTGTCGACGTGCCGCAGGAAGACCTCGGTGTCGTCGTTGACGTCGGCCTGCCTCGAGCCGGTGCCACCGTGGATGACACGGATGTCGGCCCGGCTCCGCGGTCCCTTCTACCGAGAGACGCGGTGCGATTCGTGCGTCTCTTTGTCCACCACGTCGCCCCGCGTTGCGGGCAGGCCGGCCGCGCCGGTGACACGACCCGGTGGCAGCGGGTCGAGCGGACCCACGGTGACGTCGTAGGCGGCGGGGCCACCGGCGACGTCGTGTCATGCCGTGGCCTGGTAGACGGACGCCTCGCGGCTGGTGAGGGCCAGCTCCGCGAACCGCTCGAGCGATGAGACGAGACGCACCCACGGCAGCACGTGAAACCGCTCAGCCGCCGGACGGGCCGCGAAAGCAGATAAGCCCACGCCCTGCCGTCGGCCACTCGCACGGCCAATCCCTCGCGGGCGTGCTCCCAGAAGTGACGGTCGCCGTCGAGGACACGGAAGGGATGCAGCAATCGCTCCACCTCGTCGCGGGCGGTTCGACGAGAGGCCGGAGGCTTTCCGGGGAGAGCGATTCGAAGTCGATCGCGGCGGCACAGCGGGCGTTCACGCGGAGGGTCTCCCGTGGGCGGGGGCGGCATCCGCTGCGCAGTTCCCGCGGCCCGGATGCCGAGGTGGTCCGTGTCCCATGGTCATCGCTCTCATCGCCCCCCGGCAAGGGAACGCCCTGCCGGCTGGAAGAAAGGGTCGCCGCCGCGCAGGGACACTGCCGGCCCGCGGCGTACGATGGTGACGACGACGGGCCTTGGCAGCCCCGGCGCCGACCGCCGCAGGATCTCCCGATGGCCGACGACGTGATCGCGATCGTGCTGGCCGGCGGCCGCTCGCGGCGGATGGGCACGCTGGTGGGGCCGGCAGGCAAGGCGGCTCTCATGGTGGACGGCGAGAGCATGCTCGCACGGGTCTGTCGCGCGGTCGCGGTCGCGGCCGACCGTGTGATCGTCGTGGCGGCCACGGGACAGCCCCTGCCCCCGCTGCCTCCCGGCATCGAGACCATCCGCGACACGAGGCCGGCGGCCGGACCGTTGGCCGCGATCCACGACGCGCTGCTCTACGCCGGTCACGGACCGCGGCTCGCCGCGGTCGTCGCCTGCGACGTGCCGTGGCTGCGGCCGGAGGTCGTGCTAGCGCTGGTGGCGGCGGTCCGCCAGCCGGGCGTGCGGTGGGCGGTGCCCGACGTCGGCGGCCATCCGCAGGTACTCGTCTCGGCTCTGAAGACCGACCTGGCCGTCGAGATCGGTGCGGCGTTGGCCGCCGGCCGCGTGAGGCCGCGGGACCTCATCGACCGCCTGCGCCTCGACACACCGGCGGCCGTCCGCCTGCTCGCGGAGGGGGAACTCTCGGCCGTCGATCCGACCCTGGCGTCGTTCGCCGACGTCGACACGCCGGCGCAACTCCCAGCCGCGGCCGGCGATCGTTGAGCGAATCAGTCTTCTTGGGATGGAGTCGGCGCTCCTATACTCGTCGCTCATGGCGAGGCGAACATCGCGATCGGGGCTGAGACGGCGACCGCGACTGGGCGTCTTTTCACTCGCGGCTCTGGCGATCCTCGGCGCCGCCGCGTGGATGGCGCCGGCGGTGCTCGTGCAGACGAGCCTGCGCGACCGGCCACTGGAGGCGGCCTTCGCCGGCATCGACGGGCGGGTGACGAGCCGCGCGGCCCGCTGGACGTGGCTCTCGGGTATCGAATACCACGACGTCGTCCTCGCCGACGGCCAGGGGCGGCCGGCGGTGATTGTGCCGAGCGTCGTGATCGAGCGGGGGCTGTTGTCGCTCGCGGCCGACCCGCGAAACCTCGGCACCGTGCGGCTCTCCGGCGCCGAGGCGGTGATCGCGGTCCGACCGGGTGGCAGCTCGCTCGAGGACATCCTCGCCCCCTGGCGGAACGTGGCCGGCACGGCCGCCGGCTTGACGGCCGACCTCGAACTCGTGGGCGGCACGATCGAACTGGTGGACGTGCCGCGCGGCGATGCCTGGCGGCTGTGCGATCTGATGGCCGCCGGCACGCTCGCGGCCGACGGGTCGCTCGCTGGCTGGACGCTGGCCGGCCGCGTGCGGCACGCGGGCCGGCCAGCCGACGGCTTCGCTGGCGATCTTCCCACGGCACCGTCGGTCGTGCCGGAGACGGCCGTCCCTCGCCTCGACCGCACGACGATTCCGGCGGCGGCCGCGGCGGCACTCGCCCGCGACGGCGGCTGGTCGATCTCGGCGCCCGCCGCCGATGCCGGTGGCGGGAGGACCATCGCCGTCGCGACGCACCACCTGCCGCTGGGAATCTCGAGCGTGGCGGCCACCCGGTTCCAGCGGGGCGTTCTGGTCGACGGCCTAGTCGATCTCCGCCTCGACGTCGCGACCTCCCCCGCGACGAGCACGGTGCGGGGCAGGGCCGTGTTCGAGACGTTCGCCGTCTGCGCCGCCGACACGCTCGCGGAACTGTTCGCGGTGGACCGGTGCGAGGTGCCGCTCGACGTGGTGATCGCCGACGGCACGCTCGCGGTACGGCAGCTGCGGGCGACCTCCCCGGTGTTCGAGGCAGAGGCCTCGGGCCGGCTGCCGCTAACGATCGACGACCCCTGGCGCTGGCTCCAGGACGCCGTGGCCCGCGACGCTGCGCTGGCCGCGCGGATTGATCTGGCGGCGGCGGCCGCGGCGCTGCCCGGTGGCCTGGTCGTCAGGCCCGACGTGCGGGTGACCGGCGGCACGCTCGACCTGGCCGCCGTGGCCCGGGCCGACGGTGCCGATCGGGTGATCGAAGTGAAACTCGACGCCCACAACCTGGCGGCGGTGCGGTCTGTCGCGGACGCGGCCGGTCCGCCCGGCGGCGATCGTCAACTTTGCTGGAGCGAGCCTTTGACGGTGTGGCTGCGTGGTCGCCGCGGTCCGGAACGGGGGGCCGGCCTGCGGATCGAGGAGGGACGGCTGGTGTCACCCTCGGCCGAGGTCTCCGCGACCGGCACGCCGGGGGCCCTGCGGGTGGAATGGACGGCCGACCTCGGCGGGCTCGTCGGCGAGGTCTCGGAGGTGCTCGATCTCGGCGGGCTGCGGCTGGCAGGCCGGGCTCGGGGCCGGCTCGACACGGAGCGGGTTGGGAATGGCGTTCGCAGCGTGACCGTGGCGTCGAGTGTCGCAGACCTCGAGCTCGCACTTCCCGGCCGTCCCGCGTGGCGCGACGGCTCAGTCACGCTCGACGGCCAGGTGGTCGGCTCGTTCGACGGGCCGGTGGCCGCCATCGAACGGGCACGGATCATGGCGAGCGCCGCGGGTGACGCGATCGAGGCGTCCCTGTCGGGCGGCGTGCTGGTGGACACCGCAGCGGTCCTGACGCCGGGTCGCCAGCGCCAGCCGACCTGGCGTCCGGCCGCCGCGGGCGGCGAGGTGGCGGCGGACTGTTCACTCACCGGAGACCTCGGCCGCTGGCATGCCCGCTGGGCGGCGGTCGTGCCGACGCCGGACGGCCTGGAGGTGGGCGGTAGCATCACCGCCGCCGCCGCGGTCGCGCCCGAGCCGGCGGCGGGCAGCGATGCCTGGCGGATCACGAAGGCCGGCGGCGAGATCGAGCGGTTCGCACTACGCTTCGCGAATCGCCACGTGGCCGAGCCGCGGGTCGTCGCCACGGCCGCCGGCGTCATCCACCCCGCGACGGGCCGTGTCGACGTCTCATCGGCCGAGGTGCTCTCCAGTTCGCTGTCGGTCCGCAGCGGCGGGGCCACGTGGCTGGCAGGGTTCGATCCGGTCGCCACCGACGGTCCGCTGGCTGGGCTGCTCGGCGGCTTTCGGGGTCGGATCCAATGGCAGGCCGACCTCGCGCGGCTCGAGGAGTGGATGTTGCCGGCGGCTGCGGCCGCGGCCTGGCCGATCACCGGCCGCGCGTGGGGCACGCTCGACGTGGCCGAGACGCAGCTCGGCCTCAACCTCGTGGCCGAAGCGACCGGCAGCCAAGTGGTGGTTGCCGAGCGGGCAGGGGGCAAGGGGGAGGCCCGGCCGATCTGGAGCGAACCGCAGGCGACGGTGGGCGTGGAACTGACGCGACCGTTCGTCCGCACGGCGCAGGGACCGCCGGCGGTCGCCGACAGGCTCGTGATCGACCGCGTGGCGATCGAGTCATCGACGGTGGCCGTGGCCGCTCGCGGGGCGGTCGAGGAGTGGTCCGGCCGCCGCCGCGGCGAGTTGACCGGCGCGCTTTCCTACGATTGGTCCCAGCTCTCCCGACTGGCCATGCCCTGGACGGGCGGCCGGATTCGCCTCACCGGCGCGGTCAATCGCCCGTTCGCGGTCCGTGGGTCCCTGTCCGGCGGCACGGTCCCGCGGGCCGCCCCGGCCTCCACCGCGACGGCGCTGCCGCTGCCGGAAGCCTGGCTGGCGGCCACGCGGGGGGGCGACGCCGCCGGCCCGCCCGAGGGGATCGTGGTGCCGGTCAGGCCTGCGGCCTCGTCGCGGCGGTTGGTCGACTGGCTCGAAAGCCTGTCGCTCGAGACCTCGGCCGCCTGGGCGACCGCCGACCTCGAGGGTCTGCCACTGGCGGCGGGTGAGCTGCCGATCCGGCTCGTCGAGGGGCAGCTCGCGGTCGGTCCCCTCGACGTGTCGGCGTCGGGCGGCCGACTCCGCGGCAATCCGTGGTGGAAGCTCGACCCCTTTCCCGGCGAGGTGGTCGTGCCGCCGGGCCGCGTCGTCGAGCGCGTGCGCGTGGCGGGAGACGTCTCGAACCGACTGGTGGGTTGGATCTCGCCGCTGCTGGGTAAGGCCACCGACACGTCCGCTTTGGTCACCGTCGACGTGGCGGGGGCACGGCTACCACTGCGGGACCCCTTCGCCGGCGAGGCCGCCACGCAGGTGTCGTTCGAGGAGTTCGAGGTCAGGCCCAGCGGCCCAATGCAGCCCCTGGTGAACCTGCTCGGCAGGCTCCAGGCAGCGGTCGACCCGCGGTTCTCCCTCTCCGACAAACCAGTCCTGCTGCGAGTCCGCAACGAGCCGATCCGGCTGCGGCTGGCGGAGCGGCGAATCTGGCACGATGGCCTCGTGATGGATTCGGGTCAGTTCACGGTCACATCGCGCGGCAGTGTCGGTGCGGACGGCGGGATCACGATGCTCGCGGAGGTGGCCTTTCGCGGTGACCTCGCCGGCCAGACACCGGTGGTGGCCACGCTCGTGCGGACACCAATCGCGATTCCGCTCAAGGGCACGCTCGCCCGTCCGCAGTTCGACGCCACGGCGATCGACGTGACGCTCAAGCGGATACTCGAGAACACGGCCCGCGCTGTGGTCGACGAGGGGCTCGGCCGCGGTCTGGAGGCGATCTTCGGTCGGCCGCCGGCTGCGGGGCAGCCGGTGCCGCTCACGCTTCCACGGTAGGCTGGGCTCGCCACGCGCGGAGGCGGCGGTCGAGTGCGGTCACGAGTCGCTCGAGCTCACGACGGTAGGCGAAGTGCTCGACCTCCAGCGTGTGCCGCGGCGAGTCGACGTATCGGATCGGTGATCGTCGGCCGGGCCGCCGACGGCGGGCGTAGAGCCAGGCCGCGGCCCTCGGCGCCCACCTCGTGGCTGACGCCATGCCCGCCACGAGCCGGGCCTGCACGCCCGTGATGCCCCATTGGCCGCTGTCTGGCTGGATGAGCCCGACCACAGCGACGTCGTCCCGGTCGGGATGCAGCAGGTTCATGAACAGCCGGGGCGTGCCGTCGGCGGTCGTGGCGCCAAGCAGCCGGCAGTCGATGAAGGGAAGCGTCGTGTGGTAGCCGGTCGCACAGATGACGACGTCGAAATCCTGCCGCCCGCCGTCACGAAACAGGACGCTTGCACCGGCGAAGGCGGCCACGTCACCGGCGGGCCGGATCGCGTTGGCGTCGATCCGCCCGAGCAGGTCGGCGTTGACGACCGGGTGGGTCTCGAAGAGCCGGTGATCGGGCCTCAGCAGGCCGTGGCTCCAGGGCAGGCCGATCGTGCCGGCGATGCCGCGGAGGGCGACCAATCGCCGCAGCCAGAGGGGCGCGTGCATCTTCAGCAGCCGCTCCCCGCGGAGGTCGGCCGGGCGGCCGACGATGAACCGCGGCACGACGAAGTAGCCCCGGCGCGTGGAGTGCGCCGTCAGGGCCGCGTGTCGTGAGCACTCCACCGCGAGATCGCAGCCGGAGTTGCCGCCGCCGATCACGAGCACCCGCCGGCCTGCGATCGCCAAGGGCTCAGTCGGGCTCTTGTAGTCGGCGGCATGGAGGAGATCACCCGTGAAGGCACCGGGGATCTCCGGCCAGCGTGGCACGTGGTTGTGCCCGCTGGCAATCACCACGCCGGCGTAGGATCGGGGCGGCCGGCCGGTGGCATGCACGATCCAGCCGGCGCCGGGCGGCCCGGCCGGCTCGATCCGCTCGACCGCGACACCCGTCGCGACGTGCTCCGCCAGGCCGAACTCAGCGGCGTAGGCCTGCAGGTAGGCGAGGCACTGGCGGTGATCGGGATAGGCCGGCCAGTCGGCGGGCATGCGGAAGTCGCCGTACTCGGTGAGCCGCCGGGAGCTGATCAAGCGCGTCGACGCAAAGACGCGGCTAGTGCCGGAGCCGAACCGCCAGTTGCCGCCGATGCCCGTCTCGCGTTCCAGGCACTCGGCGGCGACACCGGCGGCATGGAGATGCTTGAGCGCCGTCAGGCCCGACGGCCCGGCGCCGATCACGCACCATGGCAGGTCAGCCGGCGAGTGCATCGGCGAGCCCTGCCAGGTCGGCCTCGGAGTGCAGCCAGGAGAGGCTCACGCGGGCGAGACTCCCGCCGGCCGGCACGCTTGGTGGACGGATGGCCGGCACGAAATAGCCCCGCGCCGCCAGCCGGCCGGCGAGGGCCACCGCCGCGGTCGCCGTGCCTGTCACGACGGGCACGATCTGCGCCGCCGCATCGCCGGTAGCCACGTTTCTCGCGGCCAGGTCGGTGCGGAACTCGGCCGCGCGGGCGAGCAGGTGCCGCCGCCGCTCCGGCTCCGCGGCCACCAGGGCGATCGCGCGAGTGGCCGCGGCCGCGACGGCGGGCGGATGGGCCGTCGAGAAGATCCAGGCTCGCGCCCTGTGCCGGAGCCATTCGACGAGCCGCCCGTGGCCGGCCACGAAGCCGCCGGCGGCCCCGAGCGCCTTGGAGAGCGTACCCACGCGGACGTGGACGCCCCCCTCGCAGCCGGCCTGCTCGACGAGGCCGCTGCCGCGAGCGCCGAACACGCCCGTGGCGTGGGCCTCGTCCACCATCAGGATCGCGGCATGGCGCCGGGCAAGCTCGCAGAGGTCGGCGAGCGGAGCGACGGTGCCGTCCATTGAGAACAACGTGTCGGTAACGACGAGCCGGCGGCGGGCGGCGGCGGCCGCGTCGAGCAGGTGGTCGAGGGCGGTGAGGTCGCGGTGCGGGTAGACCACGACCCGTGCCCGCGACAGCCGGCAGCCGTCGATCAGGCTCGCGTGGTTCCGCTCGTCGGAGAAGATCACGTCGTCGGCGCCGGCCAGTGCCGCGATCGTGGCGGTGTTGGCGGCGAAGCCGCTGGGAAACACCAGGGCCGCCTCGACGGCGAGCAGGTCGGCGACGGCCCGCTCGAGCGCTTCGTGGGCCTGCGAGTGGCCGCTGACCAGCGGGCTGGCGCCCGCGCCGAAGCCCTCGGCGCAGGCAGCCTTGGAGGCGGCCTTCGTGAGCCGCACGTCGCCGGCGTAGCCGAGGTAGTCGTTCGATCCGAAGTTGACCATTTCGATCCCGTCAAGCGACACCCGGGCCGACTGCTTGCCGGTCCGCACCCGTCGTGGCCGCACGAGGTCGTCCGCCGCCAACCTCGCCAGGTCGCCGTCGATCCAGGCGAGCGGTTCGGGCAGCGTCGTGGCGGCGGCGGACGGCGGCGGGGGATTTTCGATCCGGCAGGGCATTCCTCCATTATGCCGCTGACACGGGGTGGCCGCCGTCAGTTGCCGCGGGATTTTTTGGCGGGCCTCGAGGTCGGTGCCACGCCCGCCGCCGGCCGCGCGTGGGCCAGCGTGTGGATGGTGCGGAACTCGGTGGCCGTGACGGGCGTCACCGACAGCCGACTGCCCCGGCGGAGCAATTCCATGCCCGCCAGGGATTTCTGCCCGCGGAGTTCGTCGAGGGCCAGCGGTCGCGGGAAGACTTCCATGAGCTGCACGTCGACCATCGACCAGACCGGATTGGCCGGGGAAGCCTTGGGGTCGTGGCCGGGGCTGCCGGGGTCCCAGGCGCTGACGTCCGGAAAGGCCTCGCGGACGACCGTCACGATCCCCACTGCGGCCGGCGGGTCGGCGTTGGAGTGGTAGAAGATCGCCAGGTCGCCGCACCGCATGGCCCGCAGGAAGTTGCGGGCTTGGTAGTTCCGAACGCCGTCCCACGACGTGGTCCGCTTGGGGGCCCGGGCGAGGTCACTGATCGAGAAGGTCTCGGGTTCGCTCTTGATGAGCCAGTGTCTCACGCGTCGGACCCCTCGGGCGGCAGCATAGTCGCGCAGGTCCGGGCCGCACAGCCCGCGACGCGGAACGACCACAGGTGCCGCAGGTTCTCCGTGGCGGTTCTCACCAGGGACGTCGCACCCGTCAGCCGGTCGTCTTCCGCGACGAGCAACAGCCCGGCCTCGCGTCCGTCACCTTCCAAGGAGAGGTCAAGCCGAGAACCTGCTGGGAGAGCTCCGAATCGAACCTCCGGCTTGCCTCCAGAGGGCTGCCTCCTGAGAAAGTCGTGGGCTACCGCAGATGGCAGTCTCCCCGGCGGCGCTGCCCACACAAATCCCCGCTGGACCAGAAAACGAGCCGGCCGGGAGTAGAGGCCTGCTCCCGGCCGGTGTGGTGGCTCATGCCGCGCAGCGTCGCTCAGGCGGCGGCCGGCTTCTTGAGGAAGCTGACGATCAGGGGCAGGACGGCGCCCACGATGATGGCCGACAGCCCGCCCGTGACGGTGAGGCTCTCGCTGCCGCCGACGAGCCGACCGATCGCCGGCACGAGCATCGGCAGGAGCTTGCCGCCGACGCCGCCGCCGACCAGGCCGAGCACGGTGTTGAGTATCGGGCCGAGGCTCTTGTTCTTGAGCAGGGCGCCGACGATGTTGCCACCAACGCTGCCGGCGATGAGGCTTACGATCCAGCTGATGATCTGGGGATCCATTGGACTTGGCTTCCGTCGCAAAGGGTTCAGGTGTGACCGGGCCATCCTGCGACCGCGGTTCTCCAGATGAGTCGCCGCCGGAGCCCCTGGCGTCACGAAGATGCCCGGAATCCGTGTTCGTGGGGAGATACCGGTCGGGTCGTGACGGCTGAAGAGGTCGGGGGGACGGATCCCGTGCGGGTCGGCCCGAAAAAGCCGCGAGCGGGCCGGATGGGACTCCCCACCCGGCCCGCCGCGTTCACAACACAGGGGTCGATTGGTCGCCCGTGGGCGACGGCCTGCTCAGCAGCCCTTACGGCAGTGGAGGAGACCGCGCTTGCCGCGACCGTTGCCGCCGTTGCCGCAAGCGCCGGCGTCACCGGCCGGGACCTGCTCCTCGACGCACTTCTTCACCTTGACGCACACCTTCTTGGTGACCGTCTTCGGCACGCGGACCACGTACGACTCTGTCTTCTGCTCCTCGACGACGTCGCTGCAGCAGACGGAATAGGTCTGGGTCTTCTGGCACGGGACCATCACCGTGTGGCAGCACTCGCGGGTGCGGGTTTCGGCGATGCACTTGTTGACCGTGATCTCGCGGGTGCGAGTCTCACAGCGGCACTTGTGGATGCACACCTTCTTGGTGCGGGTCTCGGGCACCATCTTCGTGACGCAGTAGGTCCGCGTCCGCTCCTCGCAGCGATAGAGCTTGACGCAGTAGGTGCGGGTCCGTTCCTCGCAGCGGTTCTTCCGCACGCACACGGTGCGGGTCCGCTCCTCGCAACGAAACTTCTTCACGCAGTAGGTGAAGGGCACCTGCTCGCACTCCGTCTTCCACGTGGTGACCTCGACTTCCTTGGTCTCGCAGGTGGGGACCCACTTGCGGCAGCAGACCACCTTCGGGCAGCAGGGGTTGCCTGCGGCGTCGTACTTGCCGTTGGCCGAGATCTCCTTGGCCTCCGTGACCCAGTGACCACCCCGACAGGTGACGGTCTTGGTGCCCTTCACGGGAACCCGCTTCGCCACCGTCCGCGTGCCGGTCATCTCCTCGGTGTAGGGAACCCGCACCGTGTAGGTCTGCTGGACCTCCTCGGTGAAGGGCACGTTCACCTTGCAGGTGGCGGTCCGCTCCTCGGTGTACGGCACCATCACCTTGTAGGTGGCCGTCTTCTCCTCCTTGATCGGCACCCGCACCGTGTAGGTCTGTTCGACCTCCTCGGTGAAGGGCACCTTGACGCTGTACTCGACCGTCTTGGTCTCGGGGACGTTGACGTTGACGGTGTACTCGACCGTCTTCGTCCGCTTCTCCGGAACCATCACGGTGGAGGTGCGGGTCTTCTCCTCGATCCGGGGCACCCGCTTCTTGACCGTCAGGGTCCGCTCGCGGACCTCGGTCGCCCATTCGGTGCACTCGACCTCGCGGATCTCGGGCACCATCTTCCAGACCTTCACCGTCCGCATGCACGGACCGGCGGCTCCGCCCTCGAGTTCGGCGGTCAGCACGGAGTCGGCGGCCGGCGCGGCCGCCGCATCCTCACCGCGGACGAGCGTGCCGCCGACGCAGACGCCGGCAGCCGCCACCCACGGCAGAAACTTGGACGAGAAAAACTTCTTCACGGAAACCTCCAGAGGGGAAAAAAAAGCCAACGTTTCGCGAAACCGGCGCCGGTTACCGGACCACGGCCGCGTCGAAGCGACGAGCCACTACACCGGGAAACGGCAGGAGCTGGCCGGCATCCCGTCGTTGGCCGGGTCGGCCCACGGGGCCGCATACACCGCCATCGGAAGGGCTTGCGCTGCCGGCAAACTCTGCCCAGAAGATCGATCTTCGCGGACCCCAAAACTCAGTGGTCGCGAAAATCATCCGATGATTCCGGTCGTGCCGGTGGTGTGGCCTGGCCGTCGAGCCGGCCGTCGCCCGGATGGCAGCCGCCGGCCATCGGCCCCCCTTCGCAGCAGGTCTCGAGGATCGTGCCGCAGTGGCGACAGACGATCTTGGCACGAATCTCACGGGTCTCACCGCCGCAGACGGGGCAGATCGGGTCGCTCATGGGCGGTTCACTCCGGAACGCGGACCCGATTACGGGTCACGGGCGTACCGTCGTGCTCACGGGCCACTTCGTAGATCCGCAGGTTGTCGAGCCAGCGGTTGAACTGCTCGTTGGAGAACAACTTGGGCACCGAGTCGCCCGACGCGAGGTGGCCGAAGAACAGCTCTGCCCGGCCGTGCGGCCGTCCCCCCACCCGGCTGGTCGCCTGCACCACCGAGCCGTCCTCGGAGAGCTCCACCAGTTCGACCTCGTACCTAAGCACGTCCCCGGGCATGGCATCGAAGTGGAACTCGCACACGCCGACCTTCGCCAGCACCACCTGACGGCGGTAGTCGATGGCGTCGGCGACCAGGATGCCGGCGGTCTGGGCCAGGCCCTCGAGCACCAGCGTGTTGGGCACGATCGCCCAGCCGGGGACGTGGTCGTGCAGGTGCTCCTCGGCCAGCGTCACCGCCTTGATCGCCGTCGCCCGCCGGCACCGCACGAACTCCTCGAAGCGATCGAGCAAAAACCAACGCATCTGGGCCTCCGCGGCCGCCGAGACCACCGCGAGTGGCGGCTATCCGACGAGGATCACGAGCAGTTCCTTGGGTCCGTGTGCACCTAGCACGAGAATTCGTTCGATGTCGCCGGTGCGACTCGGCCCCGTGATGAAGGAGAGCATGCTGGGCAACCGGCCGGCGTGCCGCGATCGGATCTGGTCGAAGGCGTCGGCCAGCGTGGGCACGACCTGGTCGGGGGTGGCGACCACCACGTGCGCGTGCGGCAGGATCGACAATGCGCGGCCACCCCGGGCCGACGAAACCAGGATCGAGCCGGTCTGGGCGACGAGGCATTCGCAGGCGGTGATGCCCGCATCGCACGCCTCGATGGCATCCTTGTCGAAGGCCGCATGCGGGTCGTCGACCCGCACGGTCGCCAGGCCCAGTCCAGTGAGCGCGGCACTCACCAGGGGGTCCCCGTGATGGGCGACCGTCCGCCAGCCCCGCTGCCGGGCCTCTCGGGCGAGCGTCTCGGCCGCGGCAGCCTCGTCGGGCACCCGCAGGAACACGGCCCGCAGCCGGGCGAGATTGTCGGACAGGATGGCCAGGCTCTCCGCGGGCGAGTCGCCGCCGTCGGGCAGCCAGGGCCGGCCCGCCTCCCCCGCCAGGATCGGCAGGGCCGGGTGGCCCGTCCCGGTGCCGCTGCCGGTGGTCATGGTGTCGGTGGCGCGATGACCTACGTGCGGCGGTCTGCCCGGCACCGTGAGCGCCTCGCGAATCCGCGCCAGGATGACGTCGCGGGCCGCGTCCTCGGCGGGCGTGCGGCCGCTCATCGCCGACGCCTCCGCCAGGCGGCACGAAAACTCTCCCGCGGCGCCGCCGGGAGATCCCGGGTCGCCAGCCACGCGGCCAGGGGCGGCGGCCGCAGCGCCCTCGCCAGCGGCAGTGCCCTGCGAAACAGCCAGCCGCCGGCCGCGAACAGCCACGGCCGCGCGGCCACGAAGGCGAACAGCCGGTGGCCGAGCCGCTCGAGCTGCGACGGGGCCGCGCGGGTGGCGTTGCGGCGATTGTGGAGGAGGTGGTGGTGGATGTCGATCCGCACCGGGCAGGCGTCGGTGCAGGCACCGCACAGCGAACTCGCCCCGGAGAGGTGGTTCCAATCCGCCAGGCCACGAAGGTGCGGTGTGATCACGCTGCCGATCGGACCCTGGTAGGTGGTGCCATAGGTGAAGCCCCCCACGTTCTTGAAGATCGGGCAGACGTTGAGGCAGGCCCCGCAGCGGATGCACTGCAGGGCATCCCGCTGCTCGCCGTCGGCCAACAGCGCCGTGCGGGCGTTGTCGAGGAGCACAAGGTGCATCTCCTCCGGCCCATCGCACTCCCCCTCCCGCCGTGGTCCGGAGTAGAGCGTGTTGTAGCAGGTCATCGGCTGGCCGGCCCCCGCGGTGGCCAGCATCGGCAGGAGCACCGCCAGGTCGTCGAGCCGCTCGACCACCTTCTCGATCCCGGCCAGTGCGATGTGCACCCGCGGCAGGGCCACCGTCAGCCTGGCGTTGCCCTCGTTCTCGGTGATCGAGATTTGCCCGGTCTCGGCCACGAGGAAATTCGCGCCGGTGATCCCCACGTCGGCCTTGACGTATAGCCGTCGCAGGTGACGACGGGCGATCATCGTCAGTTCCTCGGGACTGTCGGTCGGCGGCGTGCCGAGGTGCTTGCCGAACAGGTCGCTGATCTCAGCGCGGCGGACGTGCATGCACGGGAAGACGAAGTGGTAGGGGGGCTCGCCCCGCAACTGCTGGATGAACTCGCCGAGATCGCTCTCCACGACCCCGTACCCCTCGGCCTCCATGGCCGCGTTCAGGTGGATCTCCTCGCTGGTCATGCACTTGCTCTTGATGACCGAGCGGGCGTCGGCGTCGCGGAGGATGTCGAGGATGATCCGCCGTGCCTCCTCGCCGTCGCGGGCCCAGTGGACCCGCCCCCCGTTGGCCTCAAAGGCGGCGACGAATCGAGGCAGCAGTTCGTCGAGCCGATTGACCGCCTGCCACTTGGCGAGGCTGGCAGCGTCGCGGGCTTGTTCCCAGTCGCGGTAGCGGGACTTCTGGGCGTCGCGACTCTCGTAGTAGCCTCCCAGCGCGTTGCGGACGAAGGCCCGGTGGCCGGTGTCCCGCACGTGCTCGGCGGCGTCGTGGAGAAACTGCTGCTTGGCGTGACGGGGGTCGTGGACCCCGACCGCGGCGTGCTCCGGCGTTGACGCGATCATGGCGATGCTCCCGCCAGAACCTCGGCTAGGTGGATCGTCCGCGGCCGCTTGCCCTGGGTGGCGAGCCAGCCGTCGAGCTGCAGCTGGCAGGAAGGATCACTCGAGACGACGTATTCGCACTCGGTGCGGGCGAGCGATCCGCCCTTCACCTCGGCCATTGCGGTCGACACCATCGGGAATTTGACGCTGAACAGGCCGCCGAAGCCGCAGCAACTCTCCGGCTCGTCGCATTCTACCAGTTCCAGGTCACGGACGGCCCGCAGCAGCCGGCGGGGCTCCTCCTTGATCCGCAGCTCGCGGAGGCCGTGGCAGCCGTCGTGGTAGGTGACCCGGTGGGGGAAGCGGGCGCCGACGTCGGTGACGCCGAGGCGCTTGACGAGGAACTCGCCGAACTCGAACGTCCGGCCGGCCAGGTCGAGGGCGGCGGGTTCGTGAGGCGTGTTGGCGAGCAGCTGGGGATAGAAGACCCGCATCATCGCGACGCAGGAGCCGCTCGGCCCAACCACCGCCTCGGCGTCGGCGAACACCCCGATCGCGCGGATCGCCACGCTGCGGGCCTCCTCCCAGTAGCCGGCGTTGAAACTCGGCTGGCCGCAGCAGGTCTGGGACGGCCGAAAATCGACCGTGTGGCCGAGTCGCTCGAGCACCGTCGCGGTTGCCAGCCCGACCCTAGGCACCATCTGGTCGACGAAGCAGGGCACGAAGAGCGACACCTTCATGCTGCGAATATACCAGCCCCGTCCCGCCACCGGCGGCCGACCGGTCCGTCGGCCGTCACACCCGCAGGCCGTAGGAGTGCGACCAGGAGACGTCGGTCGACCAGGAACCGAAGGCCGCGGCGACGAAGGCCAGGCCATTGCTGGCCAGCAGCCGCCATGCGCCCGTGCCGGCATCCCAGGCCGCCAGGTCGCTCTTGCCGTCGCCGTTGAAGTCGCCGGACGTGACGAACTGCCAGGTCACGACGGCGTCGAGCTCGCCCCATGACGAGGTTGTGAACGAGGTGGTCTCGCTGATCGCCACCACCACCGTGCTGCCGGTGGATTCGCGGGCCGCCAGGTCGTGCTTGCCGTCGCCGTCGAAGTCGCCGGCCACGACGTCGGTCCATGCGACTTTGGGATTCCACTGGGTGAACCAGTTGTTGGTGAAGCCTGTGCCCGTGCTCGTCAGCACCCGCCAGGCGCCCGACTTGCTGTTCCAGGTGGCGATGTCGGTGCGGCCGTCGCCGTCGAAATCGGCCGCCGTCAGCGACTGCCAGTCGATGATCTTGCGTTGCCACCGCCAGATGCCGGTGGTGAACGAGGCCCCGTCGCTGCGAGCGACGTGCCAGCCGCCGGTCCGGAGGTCGCGGCTGGCCAGATCGGCACGGCCGTCGCCGTCGAAGTCGCCCCGGAGCGGCTTCGTCCACTCGCCCGCCGGGTCCCACTCGCCGAAGGTGGCCTTATCGAAGGCGGAGCCGTTGCTCGTCAGCACCCGCCAGGCGCCGGAGAGCGGGTTGAAGACGGCGATGTCGTCCCGCCCTTCGCCCGTGAAGTCGCCGACGGTCGGGAACCGCCACGGCACGTCCGTCCGGAGGTTGGTCCAGACGGTCGGCGTCGGGGCCACGCCGGTCGCTGGTGTCAGCGCCACCCACCATTTGCCGCCGACCGACATCATCGCCACGTCGCCCCGGCCGTTGCCGTCGAAGTCGCCCTGCACGATCGCCTCCCAGCCGCCGTCCGCGGGCAGGGGCACGTCCGGATCGTCGACGAGGGCGTTGCCGGCGCTGCGGCTGACTCGCAGGACGCTTCCGTCGATCCCGGCGATCGCGTTGACCTCGTCCGCCGCGGGGTTAACGACCGTGACCAAGAACGACTCCTCCACGAAGTCGGCGGCGTCGAACACGGATGCGGCCCGCACGGTGATCGTGGCGGTGCCAGTCGAGGCCGACGTGAAGGAGAGCACGAGCCCCTCCGCGGCCTCGACCGTGGCCGCGACCAGCGCCGGCGCGGTGGTCGAGGCCCTGTAGACCAGATCACCGACGCGGGTCACCGAGGTGATCAAGACGACGTTTTCGCGGGCGATGGCGGCAGGATCGGTGAGCCCGATCGTCGGCAACTCGTTGAAGGGCGTGCCGTAGTCGTAGCGGGGCAGGGCGGCGACGGCGTCGGCCAGGTCCATGCCGTTGCCGAGCACGCGGCCGAAGACCGTGAAGCCGCCGTTTGCCGAGTCCAAGTTGTCCGCGTTGTTGGCCAGGTTCACGAAGAACTGGTTGGTGGCGCTGTTGGGGTCACCATCGAGCTTCGCCATCGCCAGAGTGCCACGGGCGTTGGTGTTGCCCGACTCATTGACCAGAGCGGGAAACGGCTCGATTGACTCGACGAGCGAGGTGCCCGACTCGGTGGCCGCGAAGCCACCCGCCTGGATGACGAAGTTCGGCACCGAGCGATGAACGATGGTGTTGTTGTAGCGACCCGCGTCGGTGTAGGCCAGGAAGTTGGTCACCGTGAGGGGCGTGGTGCGGGTGCGGTCGGGTCCGGACTGATCGAAGAGTTCGGCGTGGAGGGTGGCGTCGGGCAGCGGCATGTTGGTTTTGAGCCGCACGAGCGTCCCCGTGACGCCGGCCAGGTCGAACAAGGGACCGAGGTCAATCGTCCGCGGCGGGGTGCCGCGGACGACGACCAGGTCGCCGAGCGGCGCGAGCAAGTCGACGGCCAACAGCCGGCGGGACTCGAGGTATTCGGGGCGAGCGAGTTTCCGCGGACGCATGGCGACGGTCGGAGGAGGAGACAGAGCGTCGCCGCGGCAAACCACCCGCCGATTATCGCGACAACCTAACCATACCTACGAGTCTTGGCCGGGGCCAGTTCGCGGTCGGCAGGGGAGGGCTGGTTTTAACGGCCAGGACCAGCCTTTTGGATGGCCCGGACCAGGGCCGACCCCATGTCGGCCGGGCTGTCGGCGATCTCGATGCCGGCCTCGGCCAGGGCTGCGAGCTTGGCCTCCGCCGTCCCCTTGCCCCCGGAGATGATCGCCCCGGCATGACCCATCCGCTTGCCGGGCGGCGCCGTCCGGCCGGCGATGAACGCAGCCACCGGCTTGGTGACATGGTGCCGGATGCAATCAGCCGCCTCCTCCTCGGCACCCCCCCCGATCTCGCCCATCATCAGGATCGCGTGAGTGTCGGGGTCAGCCTGGAAGAGTCTCAGGATGTCGATGAACGACGAGCCGACCAGCGGGTCGCCCCCCAGGCCGACACAGGTGCTCTGGCCGTACCCCAACTGTGTCAACTGCCAGACGGCCTCGTAGGTGAGCGTGCCCGAGCGGCTCATCACGCCCACGTGACCGGGGGTGTGGATGTAGCCGGGCATGATGCCGATCTTGCACTCCGCTGGCGTGATCACCCCCGGACAGTTGGGGCCGATCAGGCGGCTGGCCGAGTCCTTGAGCACCGGCAGCACACGGGCCATGTCGAGTACGGGGATGCCCTCCGTGATCGCCACCACCAGTGCGATGCCGGCGCCGATCGCCTCCAGGATCGCGTCGGCCGCGAAGGCCGGCGGCACGAAGATCATCGTGGCGTTGGCACCGGTGGCGTCGCGGGCCTCGGCCACTGTGTTGAAGACCGGTAGGCCGGCCACCGTCTCGCCCCCCTTGCCGGGCGTCACGCCGCCCACCATCCGGGTACCGTAGTCGAGGCAGCCGCGCGTGTGGAACTCGCCCACCTTGCCGGTGATGCCCTGGCAGATGACTCGGGTGTCGCGATTGACGAGGATGCTCATGGGAGGCGGGCCGAAGCGGGGCGGCGGCACGAGGGGTGGACGAGGGGAGGTATTCAGGCCTTGCTGGCGGCGGCGACGACCTTCTTGGCCGCGTCGGTGAGACCGTCGGCAGTGATGATCGCCGTGCCGCTGGCTGCCAGGATCTTCTTGCCCTCCTCGACCTCGGTGCCCTCGAGCCGCACGACCAGCGGCACCTTGAAGCCGATGGTCTTGGAGGCCTCGACGAGCGCCGTGGCGATGGTGGTGCACCGCATGATGCCGCCGAAGATGTTGACGAGGATCGCCTTCACGTTGGCGTCGGAGAGGATGATCCGGAAGGCCTCGGTCACCTGCTTGACGTCGGCACCGCCGCCCACGTCGAGAAAGTTGGCCGGTTCTCCGCCGTGGAGCTTGACGAGGTCCATGGTGCTCATCGCGAGGCCGGCACCGTTGACGAGGCAGCCGATCGTGCCGTCGAGCTTGACGTAGGAGAGGCCCGCGGCGGCGGCCCGCGTCTCGGCCGGCTCCTCCTCGGCGGCATCGCGGAGCGCGGCGACGTCGGCGTGGCGAAACAGCGCGTTGTCGTCAAAGGTCATCTTTGCGTCGAGGGCGACGAGCGCGCCCTCCTTGGTGAGCACGAGCGGGTTGACCTCCAGCAGCGAGGCGTCGAGGCTCACGAACGCCACGCACAGCCGCCGGAAGAAGGTCTCGGCATGCCGCCAGCTGGCCGTCGGCAGGCCGAGCTTGGAGGCCAGCAGCCGCGCCTGCCAGCCGGCCAGGCCGCGGTCGGGGTCGAAGGGCTCCGACAGGATCAGTTCCGGCGTCTTGGCCGCCACCTCCTCGATGTTGACGCCGCCGGCCGTGCTGGCGACCAGCACCGGCGATCCGGCGGCACGGTCGACGAGAATGGCGGAGTAGAGTTCGCGGTCGATGCCGCAGCCGCTTTCCACGAACACCTGCCGGACGGTCTGGCCCGCCGGGCCGGTCTGGATGGTGACGAGCGTGTTGCCGAGTAGGGCCCGCGCGATCCGCTCGGCATCGGCGGCGGTCTTGGCGAGTTCCACACCCCGTTGGCCGGAGCCTGGCACCTGACCTTTCCCGCGACCCCCGGCGTGGATCTGGGCCTTGACCGCGCAGACCGGCGTGCCGAGTGCCGTGAAGGCCGCGGCCGCCTCCTCGGCGGTGCGGGCCACGCGGCCGGCGAGCACGGTCACGCCGTTGGCCCGCAACAAATCCTTGGCCTGGAACTCGTGAATCTTCATGGGCGGGCCTCGTGCCGGGGCGACTGTCGCCCGGCCGGAAATATCGCAGGAAACCGTCCGTCCGCAACCCTCGGCCCGCTCCGGCCGCCGCCGCCGAGGTCGACCTCAATCCAATCCCTGCGGCGGCCAGGCGGCGGCCGCCACGGCGGCCTGCCAGGCGCCGGGCGACGCGGCGGCGATCCGCGCGGCGTGCCGCCGCGCCGAAGCGAGCGGGCAGGCCCGCAGATAGCCGGCCACGGCGCGGCGCACGAGCGGATCGTCGCGGCCGGCGGCGTCCCAGAGCGCCGCGACGTCCTCCACGCTCGCCCAGTGCCGCCAGCGGGCCAGATCCACCGCCACGTCGGCCGCCACGGCGGGATTGGCCAGTAGCCGTGCCGCGATCGCCGCGACCCGCTGGCGGGGCAGGTGATCGGCGAGGTCTTCCCAGGCGAATCGCAGCGCCGCCAGCATGTGCCGTGCGTCGCCGGCCCGCGTGTCGGCGGCGACGAGTCCGCGGGCCACGAGCCAGTCGAGGGCCGCCTCACCGCGGGCGACCAGCAGGCCGCCGAGCAGGCCGTCGAAGCCGGCCCGCAAATCGCTGCCCGGCGCGACGAGCGGCCGTTCGAGCGCGGCAACGCACCGGCGGGCCTCCGCCTCGTCGCCGAGGTCCGCCGCGCGGCGGGCGACGATGCCGACCGCCAGACCGTAGAAGCCCCGCCGCCGCGGATCGATCCCCGGCTCGTCGAGCCAACCGCGGAGGCGGGCAGGATCGAGAGCGGCCGAGGCCGCCACGACCGCGGCGAACGGGGCCACGCCGAACTCGCTAAATGCGTCCGCGGCGATCGTCGCGTTGGGATCTTCGAGCCGGCCGGCGAACCAGCGGAGCCGATCCGCCGCATCGGCCGAGGCGACCGGGGCCGCAGCGACGTATCCCAGCACCGCCTCGTCGGCCGCTAGCGCCTCCCAGTCGCCGCGGTCGTCGCCGAAGAGTACCGCCGTGCCCGCGACCGGCCCGGCCACGCGGCCGTCGACCTCGTCCCCCACCGCGACGCGGTCCCCGCGGAGTAGGCTGCGGACGGTGAACGGCTGTCGCGGCCCGGCCGGGTCCTGCCGCACGGAGCCGGCCGCCTCGCCCGCGGCGACCACCGCCGCCGCATCGCGACGGGCGGCGAGCGGGCGGCCCACGACGTTGCAAAACGGACAGGCCGACACGCCCCCCGCCAGTGTTGAAAAAGCGATGACGATCGGCCAGCGGTATTTCATGGGCGGGTCTGTCGCGGGTCTGGCACGGATGTGGGGCGGGTGTGGCACCGGTCGGGGGCGACCCGTTGATCGTGGCCAGCACGGCATCCGTCGGCCGGGCCGACGATCAGATGCCGGCCAGCGAGCCGATGTTTTCCAGTTCTATCGGGCAACGCCAGTAGGGCACGGTACACAGGAGCAGCCGACCGGTGCCCTCGTAGGAATAGGTCCGCTGCTGGCCCGCCAGCCAGGTGCTCCAGAGCGACCGCGCCGGCCGCAGCCTCCGCAGCGTGATTCCTTCGGTGTGGGCCACCACGTAGGGGCAGTCGCGGACGAGGCGGTCATTGTCGAGCGTCACTTCCTCGACAGGGCCGTCCACCTTCAGCACTACCTGGCCGTCACCCGAGAGCGCCGTCTTGTACCAGAGCAGTCCCTGGCGAGCGAACAACGCCGTGAGCACCGGCTCGCGGTGGATGTGGAGGGTGACCTTGCCGTCACTCGCCCAGAAGCAGTGTGTGTCGAGGATCCAGCGGTCAGGGTGGGTGATCGTGAAGATAGGGTAGCCGCCGAAGGACGAGTCGAGGTAGACCCTGCCGGTGCCCTCGTAGCGGGGCCGGATGATCGACTCGTCGGAGAACAGCGAGACCCAGCAGGCTTGAAGCGAGGGGAGCGGCACGTGCATTGTGACGTTCTTCTTCAGGTGGTTGAGCGCGTTCCGCTCGGTGTGGCAGTCGTCGGCGTCAAGGTCGATGCGGACCCAGCGCATCGACTGGGATTCCTCGCTCTCAAAGGTTGCCATCGATCGGGACCTCCGGGCCGCGGGTGAGGCCTCGCGCCGTCCAGTCGCACTGCAGCCGGGAAAGGCGACCTCGGGGGAGGGATCGGGCGGGTCGGCTCGGCCGACTCGTGGACGATGTCGAACTGCCGATCGGCGTGGATCCGGCCTAGCCGGAACCGCTTCCACGCGTGCTGCGTGCCGGGGTCGATCCGCAGCGGCCCGCCGGGCGCGTCCACCTCGAGGCCCTCGCGGAGCGCCTGCCGCACCGCCGCCGTCTTGAACGAGCCGGCCTTTTCGACGGCCCGCTTCCAAAGGTGCACCAGGCCGTAGGCCGCCTCCATTTGATCGCTCGTCACGCGCTGCCTGGATCATCTCGATTGCGCTGCGGAACTGCTTGTGGCCGAGGGGCAGATAGGCCTCGCCCGCCGGGGGAGAGCAGCCAGTCGATGGCCGGCAGAATTTTCTGGTTGGGCACCGATCCGCCGTTAACGACGCGTGGCGACGACTCGTTGCCCTCGGATTGCATGGGCTAGAAGAGCAGCCGGTCGAACTCCTCGAGCACCGGGATCACGGCCTTGCGGCTGGTGCTCGTCCAGCAGCCGAAGCGTGCGGCGACGCCCTCCTGGCAGAGCCGCTCCGCCCGCCGCGGAAAGAGGTCGAGCCACCACGACTTGGTGTTGGGACCGCGGACCTCCACCGGCCGGCCGAGCACGCCGACGGCGAGCCCCAGGCTCCGGCGTCACCGTCTCGGCTCGGGAACGATCGCGCGGGCGGCCATTCATTCCTAGTCCTCCTCCGTTAGCTCCACTGGAATCGACCCGCACGAGTTCGTCGTTGATCGGTCGATTGCAGATGGGGCAGTGATGTGAAACGCACAGCAGAAGCGATTGAAGGAGCCGGCGCATAGTGGGCAAGCTCAGGCCAGGATCCCCTTGTTCCCGAGCTTCTTTCGCAGTTCGACGAGGAAGAGGTACGCCAGCATCGTGAGCGTGACGTGATGATGCCAGCCTCGCCAGGAACGTCCCTCGAAGTGGTCGAGTCCAAGTTCGTCCTTGAGTTCCTTGTAGGAGTGCTCGATCCACCAGCGACGCTTCGCAAGCCAAACGAGCTCCTTCTGGGATGCCGTGGCAGGCAGATTCGAGAAGAAGAACTTCGTCGGCTTCTCGGCGTCGGTCGGCCATTCAGCGATCAGCCAGCACGCCTCAAGCGGCTCAATGCCCATCCTCGCGCGATGGGCATACCGGACCCGCCAGACGGCGAAGCGGCTCGCCATCGGACCTCGGCTGCCCTGTCGCCAGGTAACCTTGCGGAAGGCGGAACGCCGCCTCCATGCCCAGTCCGCAACACGCCTGGTCTTCAACGTGCCGTCGGCGAGTTTGTGCGGCCGTGTCGGCGTTCTGCCCATCGGCCCCTTCGCCGGTACTGGCCCCAGATCGGCGTTCGCCGCAATCACCCGCAGCGTGCTGTCGATGCCCAGGCACCACGGCAAGCCAAGCGCGTCAAGTTCCCGCCGGAACTGCGTCACGGTGCCGTAGGCACTGTCAGCCAACACTGGCCCTGAGAATCCTTCCACTCGCGCTTGTCGGAGCATCTCCAGGGCAATCTGCCACTTCGGACGGTAGCCAATCTCGGCCGGAACACCGGCCTTTTTCATCCGTTTGGCATCCGTCGTCCACGCCTCCGGCAGATGCGGCCGATACGCTGCCGCATGTTTTCCTGAACCAGCGAGTCCTCCCAGTTGCTCTGGTTGATGAACTGCTGGAGCGCCTGGACGTAGTCCTTCTCCGGCGGATCGATCGCGGTGAGCCGACCGGCCATCGGCTCGATGCTCTTGCGATCACCGTCGAGCACCAGTGTTTCCGCTCACTCCGTCCGATGCCGGCGGCCACATCCTCGACGAACGCCTGCATCTCGGTCTTCAGGTTGTGAAGCTTCCGTGCAGTCATGCCAGGAAGCATGACTTCAAAACTGATCGGGCTCAAGAGCAGCTAACGTCGTAGTCCTAGGCCATCCATTGGAAAAGGGCGTCGAACGGGGCGGACGAGATGCTCACCTGCCCGCGGAACGGCTGGTTCATGTCGAACACCAGAAACGTCATCGTTCCCAGGTAGGCGGCCAGGATGCCCCCCAGGAGCAGTTGCGTGATGAACCGCACGTTCGGCAGGCTGGACGTCACCGAGAAGAGCCTCATCAGCGATCGGATGATGGGGTTGCCGCGGCAGGGCTACTTCACGTCGTCCCCGTCGAGGGCGTAGATCGCCAGGTGCGATCCGTCGGGGGCCCGCAACTCGTCGATCCGGAAGGTGCCGGCGACGGCCACCGGCCGGATCGAAAAATCAGCCGTCTTCCCGGGCCGCATCCGCACCACGATGCAGTCGTGCAGCGCCGCGCCCGGGCCGAAGCAGCATTCCTGGTTGTCGCGGACGAGCACGAACTGTGTCAGGCCCGTCTGCTGGAAGCTCGGCAGGATGTAGCCGCGGATCCGGATGGCCGAGCCCGGCAGGGCGGTCACCCGCTTGGGCAGCAGCTCGCGGGTGAAGGGGGCCCCCTTCTCCATCTCGAGCTTGATGTCGTCGAAGGTGATCTCCCGCGGCGCGGCCGGCGGCGGGGCCGTCCCCGCGTCCGAAATCGTCGGCCGCGTGGTGGGCGCCGGCACCGCGGCCGGCTCGCGGGATCCGCCGCAGCCGACGGCGGCGAGTGTGGCCATCAAGAGGATTGTCGCGGCGGGGTGGTCCATCGGCTCTTCTCGACGCCGCGGCTAACGCTAACGGGTGACGGCGTCATCGATGTGGTAGAGCACGCCGCCGCCGAGTTCAGGCGTGCCGGCCGGCTCGACGCGGAACCGGCCGGCGATCTTGACGAGCCCCTGGGTGAACACCATGCCGGTCGGATCGGCGAGCCGTACGAGCACCCGGTCGGTGATCTTGGGCTGCCCGCCGAAGCAGCAGTCGCCTTGGTCGCGGCAGAGCAGAAACTCGGTGATCCCCCGCTGCCGCGTGCCCGGGTACATGTAGCCCTTGAGCAGCACGTTCTGGCCGGCGACGGCGTGGGCCGAGTCGGGCACTGCCGCGGGCGGGTCGCCCGGCAGCGGCTGCAGGACCGCATAGGTGAGCCGCGTGAAGCCCTCGGGCAGTTCCGCCGCGTAGACCGTCGCAAGGTAGGCCAGGCCCGCCACGAGGCTGGTGGCCGAGACCCCCAGGGCGGTGATCGCGAGGCCCCGCCCGGTGACGGCCTCGGGTCGGCGGGCGATGTCGCCCAGTGCCACCAGGGCGATCACGACCCCGACCACCGGCACCGCCGCGAAGGTCCAGCCGACGAACACCAGCGGCGTCAGCAGGGCGAGGGCCAGCGCCACGATCGCCGCTCCGGAGACAGCGCGGTAGCGATCGTCGCCAACTGCCGCGTCGACGCGCGGGGCGGAGAGGGCGGGTGCGTCGAAAAGTCCCGTGCTCGTGGGCACTCGGCATGGTCCGGGGGAGTTCACAGCGATACCTGCCGGCCCCTTGACGATCCGGGCTTGAGCAACGACCGGGTGACGACCGCCACTACCAGGACGACCACGCCCCAGAGGACCCGCTTCCAGCCGTCGCCGGCGGGTGCGGTCGACGGAGTGCGGCTTGGCGGGAGTGGGGACGATGGATCGCGGCCGGGGTTACCGTCGGCCGGATCCTCGTCGGCGATCACGGCGCCGATCTGGCCGGCGAGGTCGGCGTCGCCCGCGGGGTTGGCCGCGGCGTCGTCGCCGGCTGGGGTGGCGGCCGCGATGCCGGCGAGCCCCGCCAGCGTGGCGGCCCGTCGCACCGCCTCGGGGTCGATTTGCTCAAGGTCCCGGACGGCCGCGGCGGCCTCGGGCAACGGGCAGGCGCGGAGATAGTTCACGATTGGCTCGCGGACGAAGATGTTGTCCGACTTGGCCTCCTTGAAGATCGTCGTCAGCCGCTCGATGAGCGACCAATCCTGCCAGCGGGACAGGTCGGCGATCACCAGGTCGGCGAGCTTCGGCTCGTCGAGCAACAGCCGCAGCGAGGCGAGCACCCGCGATCGCGGCACGAGCTGCGACTCCTCCCCCAAAAACCGCAGGGCCATCACCGCCGCATAGGTCTCGGTGAAGGGCACCTCCTTGCCGCCGCCGGCCCGCTCGAGGAAGAGCGTGTCGACCAGGTCGAGCGCCGACTCCCCCCGCAGCGCGACGTAGCAGGCGATCAGGGCGTCGAGGCCGTTGCGAATCTCGGGCTGCTCGGCGGCCAGTCCCTTGCCCTCAAGGATCGCGGCGATCCGCTCGGCGTCGGCCGGCGTGCCGCAGACGCCAAGCATGGTGGCATAGAGACGGCGGCGATTGGCCGGGATCTTGGGGTTCTCGATCCAGCCGAGCAGCCGCGTCGCGTCCATCCGGTCGGCGAGATTCTTGACATCCTCGTAGGGGGCGACGGCGAACTCGTCGTAGGCGTCGCGGGTGAGCGTGTCGTCCTCGTCCTCGAGGTGACCCAGGAAGAAGGCCAGCCGGTCGGCCCCCTTCTCCGGCAGGCCGGCGAGCTTCTTGAGGTAGGCGATCGCGCGGTCGCCGATGCGGATCGGGCTGCTCCAGACGATCTGGGGCGGTTCGACGCCCATCAACAGGAAGGTCGTGCCCACCGGCTGGGCCTCGAGCATGATCGTCTCGATTGGGGTGGCGCCGGCGCCGGTAAGGCCGGCCGCCGCGACGACGTCGGCCCCCTTGAGCACCTCGACCACCTCGAACTTCCCCTTGGGCAGCGGCCCCTCGGCATTGGGCTGGAGCGCTGAGGCCGGCGGTGGCTCGACGAGCGTGGCGATCACGGCCGCCCCGCTCTGGGCGATCTCCTGGGCGAAGGTCGGCGACACGGCGGAGCAGAACGGGCAGGCGCTGGCGGGGGTCACCAGCAGCGCGGCGGCGAGGGCCACAAGCACGGGCAGCAGGGCCGCGGGCCCAGGCGGGAGGGTGACAGACTGGTGGTTCATAGCTCGGATTGTAGCAACGCCGGTCGCCGCCCGTCGCGTTGCCGTGGAGTGGTGTGGCGGCGTGGCCGGCGGCCGGGTAGGCGCCTGCTCATCGCTCGGATGATCCCGTCGCTCGGCCGCTGGCTGGCCGTGCCCATCGTCGTTGCCCACGGGCTGCCCTCGGTCTCAGCCGTGTCGCACTGCCATGAGACCGCCGCCTCGGCCGGCTCCCCGAACGCGCTGCGGCTCCATCGCCACTGGGTCTGGCACGGACACCCGCACCACGACGACGACCATGCCCACGGCGAACGGCTGGACGACGATTGCCCTGCCGCCCATGTCGGCCGTGGTCGACACGACCGACGCGGGCCAACGCCGGCTGCCAGTGAGGCCGCCCGGCGGTCGGCTGCCCACGCTCGACGATCTGCTGCCGCACGTCGTGCCTGCGGCGACCGAGGCCGCAAGCGGTGCCGGGATCATGCCGCCGCCGGCACCGCCGACCAGGGACGTGGTAAAGGTGAGCCCGCAGGCCCGCAAGAGCCTCGGCGTCGTGGGGGTCTTGACGCAGGTCCACGCCTTCCGGGGTGACACCGCCTGTCCCGGCGAGAAACTCTTTACGCTGCGGCGGCTGAGCGAATACGTCCAGAACGCCCAGGCGGAGCTCCGTCAGCCGCCCGCGGTGCCGTCCATCAGGCCCGCATCGAGGGCCACCTGCGTCAGTTTCGCCCGATTGGTGAGGCCGCGTTTGGCCATCAGCCGCGATCGATATGACTCGATGGTCTTGACGCTCAAGAACAGCCGGTCGGTGGCCGACTTGACGACGCCGGGCATGCCCGGCGTCGTCGTGCGTCGTGAGCACCACCAGGCCCGCGCCCGGTTGGCCGCGAACGACGTCCTCGATCAGAGCGCCCGCCGATCCACCGGGCATCGAGAGGTCGAGTGACACGACGTCGACGCCCACCCGATTCCGCTCGCGGGTGGCGAGCACCTCCTGGTGGGTCCCGCAGTCGTCAACGGCCCGCATGTCGGCCTGGCTTTCGGGCAACAGCCGCAGTCCGGACCACATCACGGCGTGGTCGTCGGCGATCACCACGCGATAGACGGTGGTCTTGATCTCCGCCGCGAAGCGGCGACCCTCGCTGTCGGGCTAGGAGAAGGCCGTGGCGATGCCGGTCGCGGCGGCCAGGTCGGCCAACTGCTGCTCGATGGCCGCGGCCGGCCTGAGGTCGTCGGGTGCGGGCGGCCGCGTCGAGCGGACGATGTCCTGGATCGGATCTCCGCGCGCGAGGTGGCGGCGATCTCCCGGAGGGCCGCGGCATTCTCCCGCACCCCGGCAGCGACGCTCGAGCCCTCGATGACGCTGAGCCTGACGAGCATCGCCGTGAGGTTTTGCCCGAGCCCGTCATGGAGGTTGGCGGTGATCCGGCGTTCGTGCTCCTGGGCGGACAGGAACTTCCCCAGGAGCACGCCGCGGCTCTCGTGCAAGCGCTGGACGGGCCGCACGAAGCCGAACCAGATCAGCGGCGCGAGCACGGCCGTCAGCACCGCGGCGCCGACCACCGCCGCGGCCAGCGGCGATGTGTCCGCGGGCAAGCGCTGGGGCAGCACCGCCATGATCCCGAACTCCAGCGCGAACATCGTGGCCAGGAAGACCACGAAGAATCGCCCCGGTCCGCGGCCGCCGGTCGGCTCGTGCCAGGGTTGCGTTCGCAACCGCACGGTCATGCCTCCCAGAACGTGGGGCCGATCCGCGCCGCGCCGACGACGACGTCCTACCTGCTACGGGCGTCCGCTCAGAGCCACTTCGCCACGTCGGTGCGGTAGGCGGCCAGGGCCGGCAGCAGGGCCGCCAGGATGGCCAGCACGACCAGCAGCGGCACGAGCAGCGCCTCGCCGAGCGGCGCCGACGACAGGAAGCCGGCGGAGACGCCGGCGTTGGTCGTGATCAGCGGCCCGATCGCCGCCACGATGCCGTGGCCCAGCAGCCAGCCGGCCAAGCCACCGCCGACGGCCAGGAGGATCGCCTCCAGGAGCACGGCCGTGAGCACGTGGCTACGGCGGGCCCCGAGCGCTCGCATCACCGCCACGTCGCGGCTGCGCTCCAGGGCCGAGCCGACCATGCTGACGAGGATGCCGATCGCCGAGACGATCACGACGAGCGTGGTGACCAGCAGCAAGAGCAGCTCGAGTGGTCGGACGAAGAGATCCAAAAGTGTGCGGATCTCGCGGACGGGCTCGGCTGCCTGGCCGTCGGGGCCCTCGTTAATCGTGGTCTTCAGGCCCATCGCCAGCAGCTCCGGCGGCATGCCGCCGGGGGCGGCGGTCTGCACGAGGATCGCCGTCACCTCCCGCTGGGCGAAGGGGAGCGGTGCGGGCTGCGTCACACCGGCCGCCGCGGCGTCATGGGCATGGTCGTGGTCGGCCGTGGGATCGGCCGGGGGATCGGGGGACGGCCGGTCGTCGCCCCCCGCCCCCCCCGCGGGCAGCGGCTTGGCGTGTCCCTCCTGGAGATAGAACCCCTCCATGTTCACGTACACGCCGCGATCGACCGGCGTGTCGGTGCGGGCTAGGATGCCGGTGACCACGAAGGGGTCGTGCACGAGCCCGTCGTCGGCGCCGTGCGTGGGGGAGAAGGGGTCGCCCACGGCGAGGCCGAGCCTGGCGGCCACGGTCGCGCCCAACACGCCGCCGAAGAACTCGTCGTCACGGAAGTTTCGTCCCGTCGCGAAGGCGAAGGGCCGACCGTCGCCGAGCGTGAGGCCGTCGAAATAGGCGGCGCTGGTGCCCACGACGCGGAAGCTCCGGAAATAGTCCCCCATGCAGATCGGCACCGCCTGGGCGATGCTGCCGGCGTAGCGGCCCGCGGTGCCCTCGGGCCGGGCCGCGGCGGGCAGGAACGCCTGGTAGAAGGACCAGGGAATGTTCTCGATCGGTTTGCTGACGAGGTAGACGCTGTTCAGGACCAGCTGCAGCGGGCTGCCCTTCGCGCCCACGATCAGGTTGTAGCCGAGCCCCTGCCCCGAGGCGAAGGCATCGCGGACGACGCCCCCGATCACGAGCGTGGCCACGACCAGCGCTACGCCCAGCGCCAGCGACAAGGCCGTCAGCCCGCTTGTGAACAGCCGCTGCCGGATGCTGCGCCAGGCGATGCCCAGGAGTGACATGTCGAGAGGCTCCCTTAGGCCTGCTGCCGCGTCGCCCGGTTGAACTCTCCGAGCGCGAGCCGGCGGGGAAACTGTCGGGCCACGTCGGCGTCGTGCGTGACCACCAGCAGCGCTACGCCGTGCCCGGTGCAGGTGTTCCGGAGCAGGTCGACGACCTGCTGCTGATGGGCCGCGTCGATGCTGGCGGTGGGCTCGTCGGCGAGCACCACGGCGGGACGGTTGGCCAAGGCCCGGGCCACCGCCACCCGCTGCTGCTGGCCCGTCGAGAGTTCGACGGGCTTGTGATGCAGTCGGTGGGCCAGCCCCACGGCCTCGAGCAGCGCCGCCGCCCGGGCCCGATCCGGCTGGCCCGACGCGAACGACATAGCGACCAGCACGTTTTCCAGCGCCGTGAATCCGGGCAGGAGGTTGAACTGCTGGAACACCAGCCCGAGCGTGTCGGCCCGCAGCCGGTCGCGGCGGCCTTCGGACAGCGTGGTGATGTCAGTGCCGGCCACGACCACCCGCCCCGAGTCGGGCCGCATGATCCCCGCGATCACGTGCAGCAGCGTCGACTTGCCGGAGCCGCTCGAGCCCTCCAGGGCAACCTGTTCGCCGGCGGCTAGGCGGAAGCTGGGCACGTCGAGCACGTCGACCCGCTCGCCCCCCGGCATGGCGAAACCCTTGCGGACGTTTTCCAGGACGATCACCGGGTCGGGCATGGAGGAAGAGTCTACCGTGCGGCCGACGCGAACGACCAGCGGCGATGCGTCGCGTCGATTGAGGACCGCCGGCCGGCCGGTGTATATTCCCGCCGCTTCCCAGCACCGGCTGCCCGCGACGTCGCGGGCCCATGCGGCCTGCCCCGCCCCTTCGCTCCCAGGAGACTCGCCGTGCCCATCCGCGTCGGCATCAACGGTTTCGGCCGCATCGGCCGCCTCACCTTCCGCGCCATCTACGAGAAGCACGGCCTCGCCGGTGACGTGCAGGTGGTGGCGATCAACGACCTCACCGACGCCAAGACCAACGCCCACCTGTTGGCCTACGATTCTAACTACGGCCCCTTCGCCGCCACGGTCGGCCACGAGGGTAACGACATCGTCGTCGACGGTCGCAAGATCAAGGTCTTCGCCGAGAAGGATCCGGGGACCATTCCCTGGGGCAGCGAGGACGTACAGATCGTGGTGGAGAGCACCGGCTTCTTCACCGACGCCACCAAGGCCGTGGCCCACAAGCGGGATAGCGTCAGGAAGGTAGTGATTTCGGCGCCGGCCAAGAACGAGGACCTGACGATCGTGCTGGGCGTCAACAACCGGATGTACGACCCGAAGAAGCATCACGTGATCTCCAACGCCTCCTGCACCACCAACGGCCTGGCGCCGGTGGCCAAGGTGCTCCACGAGACCTTCGGGATCGAGAAGGGCCTGCTCACCACGGTGCACGCCTACACCAACTCCCAAAAGACCGTCGACACGGCCGCCAAGGACCTCCGCGACGCCCGGGCGGCAGCCCTCAACATCGTCCCCTCGAGCACCGGCGCGGCGAGGGCTGTGGGGCTGGTGATTCCCGAGCTCCAGGGGAAGTTCACAGGCATGGCGTTCCGGGTGCCGGTGTCGACGGTCAGCGTGGTCGACTTCACGGCGATCCTCGGCAAGGATGCCCCGCCCGCCGAGATCAACGCCGCCATGAAGAAGGCGGCCGAGGGGCCGCTCAAGGGCATCCTCCGCTACAGCGACCAGGAGCTCGTCTCGACCGACCTGAAGAAGGATCCGCACAGTTCGATCTTCTCGGCCGTCGACACGGTGGGCCTCGGCAACTTCGTGAAGGTGGTGAGTTGGTACGACAACGAGTGGGGCTATTCCTGCCGCGTCACCGACCTGCTCAACTTCCTCGAGGACCAGGGCCTCTAACCAGCCCCGGCTGTCGGCCCTCAGCGGGCGGGTACCAGGGCCTCGGTCTCGATCGGGCCCTCGGGCGTCGTGACGTGCACCGCCACGCGGACATGGTCGCCCGTGGGTCGGACGGCCTGCCAGGGCAGTTCCAGGAACAGTCCGCGGCGGCGGCCCGTGGGCCGGAACCGCGCTCGGGCGTCGGCCTCGGCGACGGTCCAACTAGCCAGCGGTGGAGACCCTGCGGCCGCGGCCGCGTCGAAGGCCGTGACGGTCACATCGCCCCCGGCCCAGATTAGCCGCTCGGCCTCGTCCCGCGGCTCGACGGCCAGCGCGATACCCTCGGCCAGCCCATCGCCGTCCGGGTCGATCGGGGCGCTCGTCGCCGGGTTGATCGACAGCCGCACGGCCCGCGCTGGCCCCGCCGGCTCCGCATGGGAGAGCGTCACAAACGAGGGTGTCGCCAGCCCCGTCTCCGTATCATCCCGCGAGGCAGACCCCGCCGCGGCGATCGGCCTGGCCGCGGGGTCGAACGAGGCCGTGGCCGGGGGCAACGAGAGGCCGTCGCCGGTGTCACTCGTCGGTGTCGCCCCGCCGGACGCTGCCGGCACCGGCGGCACGCCCTCGAGCGTGGGTGGAGCGAGATCCACCGGCGGCCCAACGCGGCGGGGCGCGGGCAGCGGGGCGGCGTCGGGCACCTGGATCGCCGGTGGCACGGTGGCGGCCGGTAAGGCGCTTGAGGCGCGGGTCCTTCGCCCTCGGCCTGGAGCCGGCTGGTCGGCGTCAGAGACGCCCAACTGCCGCCGGAGGCTGGCGTTCTCGGTGGCGACGTGCTCCAGCCGGCTGCACTTCTCCGCCAGCTCGTCCTGCAGCTGGTAGATCTGATCCTCTTGATACCGCAACTCCCGCTCCAGGAGCTGATGGCTCAGGTCGCTCTTGCAGCCCGCGGCCAAGGCCGCCGCCAGGATGCTGGGCAGAACCACGAGGCGGCGACCACCGGTCGCCTGTGCTGCTGAACGCTGCGGATTCATGACGCGCCTCCTTGCGTGCCATCGGCCCCGCGGGGCCGGTGATATCTGTCGTTCACGGCCGGACGGCCGCACCGATTCCTAGCCAGCCCCCCTGCCCGTCGGCATGTGCTCGATCACCTCGTCGATGAGCCGGTAGTCGAGCGCCTCCTGCGCCGACATGAACCGGTCACGATCCGTGTCCTCCTCGATCTTGACCAGCGGGTGGCCCGTGTGCTTGAGGAGAATGTTGTTGAGCTTGCGCTTGACGTTCTTGAACTCCTTGGCGTGGATCATGATCTCCTCCGCCGTGCCCTCCATGCCGGCCAGCGGCTGGTGGATCATGATCCGCGCGTTGGGTAGGGCCCGCCGTTTGCCCTTGGTGCCCGCCGTGAGGAGCACCGCGCCCATGCTCGCCGCCTGGCCGATGCAGTAGGTGGCCACGTCACAGGTCACGAACTGCATCGTGTCGTAGATCGCCAGGCCGGCCGTGACGCTGCCGCCGGGGGAGTTGATGTACAGGTGGATGTCCGACTTGGGGTCTTCGGACTGCAGAAACAGCAGTTGCGCCACGATCGCGTTGGCCACGTCGTCGTTGACCTGCGTGCCCAGGAAGATGATCCGGTCCTTGAGCAGGCGGGAGTAGATGTCCATCGCCCGCTCTTCGCGGCCGCTCTTCTCGATCACGAAGGGAATCAGTGGCATGGCTGGCAGAAGTTTCAGGCGGGCCGCGCGGCCCGAGGGGGTCAGTCGGACTCGGCCTCGGCTTCGACCGGCGGCTTCGTGAGCACCTCGTCGACGAGGCCGTATTCCTTGGCCTCGGTGGCCGTCAGGTAGCGGTCGCGGTCGGTGTCCCGCGCGATTTGCTCGATCGGCTGGCTGGTGTGGGTGGCGAGGATCTCGTTGAGCACGGCACGGGTCTTGAGAATCTCGTCGGCCTGGATCTCGATGTCGCTCACCTGGCCGCCCACCTGCCCGTAGGGCTGATGAATCATCACCTTGGCGTGGGGCAACGCGAACCGCTTACCCCGCGACCCACCGGCCAAGAGCACCGCGCCGCCGCTGGCCGCCAGGCCGACGCAGTAGGTCGCCACCGGGCAGGAGAGGATCTGCATCGTGTCGTAGATCGCCATCGTGGCGGTGACGCTGCCGCCCGGCGAGTTGATGTAGAAGTGGATGTCCTTGCGGCGATTCTCGCTCTGCAGGTAGAGCAGTTTCATCACGACTTCGTTGGCGTTGCCGTCGTAAATCTCGCCCTGCAGGAGGATGATCCGATTCTCGAGGAGCAGGTCGCCGAGCGTCATCGTCCGCTGCCGCTGGTAATCGCGGTAGGCGGTCGAGGCTCGCGGTGGCTGGAAACCAGTCATGGGCGTCATCAGGCGGGGTGTTGGGCGGGGGAGTGGGAAACAGCCAACCGGGCCGGATCAGCCGCGGCCGGGCCGGGCGGCCGGCTCGGCATGCTCGGCCACGGGGATTTCATCCTCCCCGATCACGGCTCCGCAGACGGCGTGATCGACCGCCTCGGTGTCGGGCTTCGGGAACTCGAACGGGATATCCTTAAAGGTGGCCTTCGACGTGATCAGGTCGACCGTCTTCCGCTCGATGATCTGGTTGCGGAGCACGTCCATCAGGCCGCGCCGCTCGAGGCTGGCCCGCACCCGCCGCGGCGACTCACCCGACTGCTCGGCGATCGCCCGGATCTCGGCGTCGTAGTCGGCGCCATCGTCGGCGATCTTCTCCTCCTCGGCGATCCGCTCGAGGATGAAGTGCTCCTTGAGGGCCCGGGCCGTGCTGGCCAGCACCGTCTGTCGCAACTCGTTGACGTGGCGACGGATGGAGTCGTCGTCGAAGCCGCTGCGGCGGAGCTCGAGGATCGCCCGCTCGAGTTCCCGCTGCGCCTGGCGACGGAGCAGGTCGGGCGGCAGGTCCCAGGAGGCTGACGCGGTCAGGGCGGCGGCCACCTGCTGGCGGACCTGCCTGCGGCGGTGGTATTCGAGGCGGCCTTCCAACTGTCGGCGAATCGCGTCGCGGAGGGCCTGCTCGCTCTCGAAGCCACCGAGCTCCTCAAGCAGCGCCGGGGTGAGGGTGGGCAGTTCGTGCGTCTTGACCTCGACGATCTCCACCGACAACGTCGCGTCCTTACCGCGGAGCGGCTCGAGGGCCGCCTCGTCGGAGACCCGCACCGCCGCCTCGAACGTATCGCCCGGCTTGGCCTTGGCCACGAGCGTGTCGAAGCCCTCGAGCGAGGCGTCGGCGAAGGAGAGCTTCGGGCGGACCACGATCTCGAGCTCCTCGGCCTCGGAGAGCCGCTCGCCTGAGTCGCTGAAGCGGAGGTTGGCGACGACGAGGTCGCCAACCGCCGGCGACCCGCCGGCAGGCACGAACCGACCCCGTTCGCGAAGGATGTTGTCAAGTGCCTCCTCGACGTCGGCATCGCCGATCTCACGGGCCGGACGGGAGATCGAGAGCCCCTTCCACTCGGGCAGGTCGAACTCGGGCCGCACTTCGATCGAGAACTCGAACGTCAGCGGGCCATCGTCGGGCAGGATCACCGCCGCCATGTCGAGATCGGGCTCACTGATCGGCGAGAGCTTGCCGCTGTCGGACACCTGCGCCAGCGCGTCGGTGACCAGCTTCGAGCGGATCTGCTCGACCAGCTCACTCTTGAAGCGGCTGCTGACGAGCCGGCGCGGGGCGCGGCCCGGCCGGAAGCCGGGCAGGAGCGCCGACGGCATCAGGTCGCCGATCGCGTCGTCGCGATAACGGTCGATGTCAGCGCGGGGAACGGTGACCTTCACCCGCCGTCGGCAGGTCGAGACCTCCTCGATCGCGATACCGAGGTCGAGAGACCGGGGCCCGGTCTCGCCCTCGGGCGAGGCCACGGCCGAGGACGAATCGGACGCAGGTGACGACATCGGCTGACTGATCCGGCGACGGGAGGGAAGGCAGGGAGAAAGGGGAAGCGGGTGATGGGATTCGAACCCACGACAACCACGTTGGCAACGTGGTGCTCTACCAACTGAGCTACACCCGCAGCGTGCTGTCGGAACGGTCGCCTGGAGGGCTTCGGCCCGGCCATGCAGGGGCCGCCGTGCCCCGGGAACCCCGCGATTATAGGGCTCCGCCGGGGTGTCGCAAGGTCACCGGCCGGGCAGGGACCGGTTTCTGCGGGGGCTGGGCAAGGGCTCGTGTTCGAGGGCGGTCACGGCGGTACACTTCAGGGTCCGCTTTCCGCGGCCCCGGGCCCTGCCGCCGCGGCAGCCGTCATGGAACTCCGCTTCATCTTCAAATCGACGTCCGGCAAGCCGAGGGTGCATTCCAAGCGGTTGCCGATTATCGTCGGCCGCTCCGACGGCGAAGACGTCAAGCTGCGGATTCCCAAGGACGCGATCAGCCGGCGGCACTGCGAGTTCCTGCTCGACGAGGCCGGGCAGGTCTGCATCCGGGACTTGGAATCGACCAACGGCACCTTTCTGGAGGGCCGCCAACTCAAACCCCGCGTCGCCACGCCGGTGGCGTCGGGAGCGAGCGTTTGGCTCGGCAACGTCCCCTTCCGCGTGGAGTACGCGGCGGCCGCGGCCGAGGATGCGACGCACGACAGCGAGACGATCCCGATCGAGGCCGAGGAGGAGCCGCCGCGGGCGAAGCCACGGCCAATGAAGGACACGCCGGCCCCGGCGGTCGCTGCCGATCCGCCGACAGCCACCGTCTGGGTGCCGATCGACCCTCCCGTGGCCGCCGAGCAGCCGGGCGACGCCGCGTTCACCTTCCTGGGCGAGGCGGCATCGGGGAAGGCCGCCGCGGCGGACGAGGAG